>NZ_JAUTYR010000153.1:0-556 GCF_041946035.1 Pseudomonas sp. AMR01 | reverse complement strand
GGAGTGCAATGGACAAAAGGCCAGAGGATAAGGCGCACGACGACGACTGGATAAACAATGTCGTGAAGTATATGACCGCAGATTCCGATCAATCCTACTGGCGGTTTAACAATGAACTTTCCAATTTCCCTAAAGATTTTAAAGTAAACAAGTTACTGGTGGATACCTATGATATCAAACGCTTCAAAGACGAAGGGGCAAAGGCATCAATGGAAAAGATAGCAAAGGTGATGAAGGGGAAATATCCCGATATGGCTTACGGAGTCTATACCAACGAATTACCCGCGACTAAAGATGGGCGGGACCTTTCTATGGTTTTTTTCTTTGATGATATGGCATGGATGGGGGACGACCCCAAATTCGTCCAGGCTTACGAAGAAATGTACGGCGCCGATAGCTGGAAAAATTTTATGCAGGAGTGGGAGCAATCTACCGATGGAAAGCAGTCTGAACTTTGGATCTTTGAACCCGAACTCAGCGGAAGGTCCGCAGACGTCAAGGCGATGGACCGGCAATAAAATACATTAATTAATATTCGATAAACCCACTTTACATA
>NZ_JAUTYR010000152.1:0-559 GCF_041946035.1 Pseudomonas sp. AMR01 | reverse complement strand
AAGATAACAAACAAATGCCAAAAAAAGTAAAGATAGATAAGATGATATAAGAAGTTACAATGAATTAAGAACCAAACCGTGTATCAAAAGTTAATACCCTTAAACTCACAAAATCAAACACCAATCTTCTTACGATGACCGTAAAGGGGGATTAGATCTACTACACCCATGTAACACCCCGAGATCCCATCCCGAGGCGTCACACGGTGCTTATGAGCCCGAAGGACCACAAGCTAACCCTCTACTGATATCTATATCTGAGCACTACATTATATAGATAATAAATGTGAAAACTGGCCATAAGGTTCAAAACATCTAAAATACTGATAAAATATATCATCAGTGATAATATCTATAAAATTGAATACTAACAGAAAACTAGTTTGAAAAGCCTCTAATCTAAATTGTCTGAAAGTGGAGTTGATGGGACAATCCCCCAACTAACTCCATTTACTAAAAATACTAAATCTAATACAATAAAGTAAAATAAGAACCATCCCCGAATGATAAGGACTCACTTCTATCTACTGTTGCTGGCTGAATCTGGACTGATAAGGGT
>NZ_JAUTYR010000151.1:0-559 GCF_041946035.1 Pseudomonas sp. AMR01 | reverse complement strand
CGCTGGCTTTCAGACATCGCAAGCCCGCTGGCGCTGACCTTTACCCAACTGGCGATGAGCGCGCTGATGTTGCTGCCGCTGGGGCTGATGAACCTGCCCACCGCAACGGTCGAGATCGCCGGACTGGCCACCGCCAGCGCTGCCTTTTCGATGTTGGGCAACCTGCTTCTGCTCTATGCCTACCGCCGAGCCCCTGCCACGCGGCTTGCGCCCTTGGTCTATTTCCAACTCATCGCTGCCGTGCTCTTGGGGCTGTTCTTGTTCAACACCCTGCCCGATGCGCTGACATGGACCGGTCTGGCGGTGATCATCACCGCTGGCATCACCTCGGCCCGGCTACGCTGACCGCCACCCCCCGGCGGCCCGCAGCGCGGTCGAAGAGATATCCACCATCGGCACATTCACAAAACACCACGCAGGCGTTTCGGCATGGGCCAAAAGCTGACTGTTGCGCCCTGCGATCCGGTAGGGCGCATAAAGCGCTGCCGCCCGGCTCATGCGGGCCGAAATGCGTTGACCGGGCCGGGCCAGCACGCCAACCGGCACCGTCTGCATGATC
>NZ_JAUTYR010000150.1:0-562 GCF_041946035.1 Pseudomonas sp. AMR01 | reverse complement strand
CATCCGCAGCCCGCCCAAAACCCGCGCATCGGCAAAGCACCCGTCGGGAGAGGCCGCATAGAGCGTGACGAACCGGCGCAAATCATCCAGTTCCGCTTCCGTGATCTCTCCGAACAGATAGGCCACCTTGCCCGGCGCGCGGAACGCGACTGTCTGCGCCCGCGTGCAGCCTGACATACAGTCGATGCCAATGACCTCAACCTCGGACAATCTAGCGCGGACCACGTCCAGAAAATTACCCTCGGCGGCGCAAGAGGTGCAGACGAAAGCCTTCATGCGTCAAGCTCGGCTAATGGCCCGTAAAAGATCAACGCCGGCGTCGTACTGCTGGCACCCTCCAGATAGCGCGCCAACGTCTCAACAGTGAACCGCTGCACATTTTCTGCAGGTGTCGAAACAGCCTCAGCCAGCAGCGCTGGCGTGTCGCCGGGCAAACCATGGTCGACCAACCGAGATGCCAAACCCGCGAAGGTCCGCTTGCCCATGTAGACCACCGTGGTAGCCATCGGATCGGCCAAGGCGGCCATGTTCACATCTTCGGGCAACTCTCCCGACACATCGG
>NZ_JAUTYR010000034.1:0-46713 GCF_041946035.1 Pseudomonas sp. AMR01 | reverse complement strand
CCCCAAAACCAGCGGCCGAGGAGTATCTGACTCACCGCATTCTTCCTTTTTAGGGTCGCTTCGCAACCCAACGCGGGCGGTGCGACGATTCGACAAGCCCGCTCGCCACAGAGTACTTATCGCCTGTTCTGTCTAAAGATCTTGAAAGAGCTGGGCGCTAGAACTGAATGTCCTGTGCTTTCACCCGCTTAACAAATGCCCCCGCCAGCGTGGTGTTGTGATGCTCGATGATCGCCTCGGCCTTGAGCGCCGCAGTGTCCATGCAGGTGTGGGCGTCTTCCGGCAGTACAACCGAGAACCCCAGCTCCACCGCCACGCGGCAGGTTGTGTCGACACAAAACTGGGTTTTCATCCCTGCAACCACCAGCTGATCGACCTTCGCTGCTGCGAGGTGTTGCGCCAGGTCTGTACCCAGGAAACAGCTCGGCCGGGTTTTGTTGAACACGTGGTCGTGGGTTACATCGACATCCAGAGCCGGCCACAGCTGCCAGAGCGGGCTGCCGGCCTCGATGGGGGAACCGGCCGGGCCGGTGTGGCGTGCGACGAAGACAGGCGCACCGGCGGTGCGAGCGCGCCAGATAAGTGCATTGATGGTGCCCAGCACACGTTCGCGTTCGAACGGTTTATCCGGGCCATCAAACAGGCCGATTTGCATATCGATGATCAGCAGGGCTGTGTTCATGGTGTTGCTCCTTGTGATCGCCAGGTGGCGGAGCAAAAAAAGCCCCGTCCATTGCTGGCGGGGCCTTTGGTTGTTTACTGGGTGTAGCTAGTTCAAGCACCCACGGCAACCACGCGACCCGCCAGTGGCGGTCGTGGTGGTGCGGGTGAGGCGGCGCTGGATAAGGTTCATGGCCCGATCATGCTGGCACGGGCGCTTGGCTGTCAACGAAGGCATCTGAATTCGTTTCGGGCAAAAGCGTATTTCGTGCGGCCTCAAGGAATTCATCTGACAAGCGACTGCCGCGCGCCACGGTTAAGGTGCCGTTCCTCAGCTAAGTCTTTGCTTATTCAAAAGAATCCCGGACAATTCGGCCCCTTCTATGGCTGGGGCGCTGCCTGTCAGGTTTTCTGACTCGTCCTGGCCGTGTCAATGCGGAGATCCGACCGGATGAATGATCAGGCCAATAGCGTCGACGAACGCTATGAGACGACACCTGCAACCCTCGCAAGCTGGAGCCGCCAGGACACCACCTGGATGCTCGGTCTGTTCGGCACCGCCATTGGCGCCGGTACGTTGTTTTTGCCAATCAATGCGGGCCTCGGGGGCTTTTGGCCGCTGGTGATCCTGGCGCTGCTGGCGTTCCCGATGACGTTCTTTGCCCACCGTGGCCTGACCCGTTTCGTACTGTCTGGCCGTGAAGGTTCCGACATCACCGACGTGGTCGAGGAACACTTCGGCATCAAGGCCGGCGCGCTGATTACCTTGCTCTACTTCTTCGCAATCTTCCCGATCCTGCTGATCTACAGCGTGGCACTGACCAACACGGTCGGCAGCTTTATGGAGCACCAACTGCACATCATGCCGCCGCCTCGGGCGATCCTGGCGTTTGTGCTGATCCTCGGCTTGCTGGCCGTGGTGCGGTGTGGCGAGCAAGTGATCGTCAAGGCCATGAGCCTGATGGTGTATCCGTTTATCGTCGCGTTGCTGTTTCTGGCGGTGTACCTGATCCCGCACTGGACCGGCGGCATTCTCAGCACCGCGCGTGAGGTGCCGGCGCCGTCGGCGTTGCTCAGCACGCTGTGGCTGGCGATTCCGGTGATGGTGTTCTCGTTCAACCATTCGCCGATCATCTCGGCCTTTGCGGTTGACCAGAAGCGCCAGTACGGCGCGAACGCTGATGAGCGCAGCTCGCAGATCCTGTCCCGCGCGCACCTGCTGATGGTGGTGATGGTGCTGTTCTTTGTGTTCAGCTGCGTACTGACCTTGTCGCCGGCACAGCTGGCGGAAGCGAAAGCGCAGAACCTGTCGATCCTGTCGTACCTGGCCAACCATTTCGACAACCCGACCATCGCCTTCGCCGCGCCGTTGATTGCGTTTGTGGCGATTGCCAAATCGTTTCTGGGCCACTACATCGGCGCCAGCGAAGGCCTTAAAGGCCTAGTGCTGAAAACCGGTCGCCGCCCAGCCGCCAAGTCTCTGGACCGCATGACCGCTGCGTTCATGTTGGTGGTGTGCTGGCTGGTCGCCACGCTTAACCCAAGCATTCTCGGCATGATCGAGACCCTGGGCGGCCCGGTGATTGCGTCGATTCTGTTCCTGATGCCGATGTACGCAATCCGCAAAGTGCCGGCCATGGCCAAGTACCGTGGGCAGGCGTCTAACGTGTTTGTGACTGCTGTTGGCTTGGTGGCGATTACGGCGTTGGTGTATTCGCTGATTGGGTAAGCCTGACACGGTAAAAACTGTGGGAGCGAGCAAGCCCGCTCCCACATTTGTTTTGTGGTGTTGCTGAAACCGTATGTCAGGCATAAAAAAACGCCGCGTATCGTGAGATACGCGGCGTTTTTTCACATCAACACCTTAGGCTTGAATCACCGGGATGTTGGCGCTTGCTGCGATTTTGCGGAACTCGGCGATCTGGTCGAAGTTCAGGTAGCGGTAAACGTCACTGGCCATGGTGTCCAGTTTCGCTGCGTAACCCATGTACTCTTCGACAGTCGGCAAGCGACCCAGCGTGGAAGCGACTGCCGCCAGCTCAGCCGAGGCCAGGTAGACGTTGGCGCCGTCACCCAGGCGGTTCGGGAAGTTACGGGTCGACGTCGACACAACAGTCGAATTCGGCTCTACACGTGCCTGGTTACCCATGCACAGCGAGCAGCCCGGCATTTCCATGCGCGCGCCAGCCTTGCCGTAGATGCCGTAGTAGCCTTCTTCGGTCAGTTGGTGAGCGTCCATCTTGGTCGGCGGCGACAGCCACAGACGGGTTGGCAGCTGACCCTTGACCTGTTCCAGCAGTTTACCGGCAGCGCGGAAGTGACCGATGTTGGTCATGCACGAACCGATGAACACTTCGTCAATCTTCTCACCGGCAACGCTGGACAACAGACGGGCGTCGTCCGGGTCGTTGGGTGCGCAGAGGATCGGCTCGTTGATGTCCGCCAGGTCGATCTCGATGATTTCGGCGTATTCCGCGTCGGCATCGGCTTCCATCAACTCTGGGTTGGCAACCCAGGCTTCCATCGCTTGGGCGCGACGTTCCAGGGTGCGTGGGTCACCGTAACCTTCACCGATCATCCAGCGCAGCAGGGTGATGTTGGAGTTCAGGTATTCGGTGATCGACGCTTTCGACAGCTTGATGGTGCAACCGGCAGCCGAACGTTCAGCCGAGGCGTCGGACAGCTCGAAAGCTTGTTCCAGCGTCAGGTCGTTCAGGCCTTCGATTTCCAGGATGCGGCCGGAGAAGGCGTTTTTCTTGCCTTTCTTCTCGACGGTCAGCAAGCCCGACTGGATCGCGTAGTAAGGAATGGCATGAACCAGGTCACGCAGGGTGATGCCAGGTTTCATTTTGCCTTTGAAGCGCACCAGGATCGATTCCGGCATGTCCAGCGGCATAACACCAGTGGCTGCGGCAAACGCGACCAGACCTGAACCGGCCGGGAACGAAATGCCCATCGGGAAACGGGTGTGCGAGTCACCACCGGTGCCGACGGTATCCGGCAGCAGCATACGGTTCAGCCAGCTGTGGATGATGCCGTCGCCTGGACGCAGCGATACACCGCCACGGGTCATGATGAAGTCAGGCAGGGTGTGGTGGGTGGTCACGTCGATCGGCTTTGGATAGGCCGCGGTGTGGCAGAACGACTGCATCACCAGATCGGTCGAGAAGCCCAGGCACGCCAGGTCTTTCAGTTCATCACGGGTCATTGGACCGGTGGTGTCCTGAGAACCCACGGTGGTCATCTTCGGTTCGCAGTAGGTGCCAGGGCGAACGCCTTTGCCTTCTGGCAGGCCACAGGCCTTGCCGACCATTTTCTGTGCCAGGGTGAAACCCTTGCCGGTGTCGACCGGGGCTTCAGGCAGTTTGAACAGGTCGGTAGGGCCCAGGCCCAGCTCGGCACGTGCCTTGTCGGTCAAGCCACGACCGATGATCAGCGGAATACGGCCGCCGGCGCGCACTTCGTCCAACAGCACCGGGGTCTTCATTTCGAAGGTGGTCAGGACTTCGTCGGTTCCGTGTTTGCAGACTTTGCCAGCATGCGGGTACAGGTCGATCACGTCGCCCATGTTCATGTTGGTCACGTCGAATTCGATCGGCAGTGCGCCGGCATCTTCCATGGTGTTGTAGAAGATTGGAGCGATCTTGCTGCCGAAGCAGAAGCCGCCAGCGCGCTTGTTCGGCACGTTGGGAATATCGTCGCCGAAGAACCACAGTACGGAGTTGGTTGCCGATTTGCGCGAGGAACCGGTACCGACCACGTCACCGACGTAGGCAATAGGGAAGCCTTGGCCGCGCATCTCTTCGATCTGCTTCATCGGGCCGGTTTTGCCTTGCTCGTCCGGCACGATGCCTTCGCGAGCCATTTTCAGCATGGCCAGGGCGTGCAGCGGGATGTCAGGGCGGGACCAGGCGTCCGGGGCAGGGGACAGGTCGTCGGTGTTGGTTTCGCCGGTGACCTTGAACACGCGCAGGCTGATCTTGTCGGCCAGGGTCGGGCGGTTTTTGAACCACTCGCCATCGGCCCAGGACTGGATCACGGCTTTGGCGTGTGCGTTGCCGTTACGGGCCTTTTCAGCCACGTCGTGGAACGCATCGAACATCAGCAGGGTGTGCTTGAGTTGGGCGGCGGCGACTGGTGCCAGCTCGGCATCGTCCAGCAGCTCGACTAACGTCACGATGTTGTAGCCGCCTTGCATGGTGCCAAGCAGTTCAACAGCGTGTGTCTTGTCGATCAGGGGGGAAGTAGCTTCGCCCTTGGCCAGGGCAGACAGGAAACCGGCCTTGACGTAGGCAGCTTCGTCAACGCCTGGTGGAATGCGGTTGGTGATCAGGTCAACGAGGAATTCTTCTTCGCCAGCCGGGGGATTTTTCAGCAGCTCGACCAGGCCTGCGGTTTGTTCGGCGTTAAGCGGCTGGGGAACGATACCCAGTGCTGCGCGCTCTTCGATATGTTTGCGGTAGGCTTCAAGCACAGTTATTACCCTCATCAGTGGTCCCACGGGACGCTCATCCAGAAATGACCGGCACGCGTGCGCTCGGGGGCTTTTTGGGCCGCAAAGCCAGCGCTGCCGGCATTTCTCACAGAAGCTGCTTTCAAAGTTTTACGCCTGCAGAGCGGAGCTGATGAGGGTTGGCGCTGGCTACTTACAAGGTAAATAACCGTCGCCAACACCGCTCTGAAGGAACGACTGTGCTCGTGACGCTTTGAAAACAGCTTCCAATGGATTATTGGCGCCTTACAAGGCCGGATGATTCTACGGCAAAAAAAATCTAAAGGTAAGTTGCCAAGCCAAGTTTGCAGGGTGATGAAGGTTAGACAAAGGGCTAACATGGCGCACTGTTTCGCCACATTGCGTGTTGTCGCCCATGTCCAACCACACTATCAAGACCCCCTGCGTCGGCCTGTGCTCCACGGTTTACGGCGATCTCGTGTGCCGCGGCTGCAAGCGCTTCCACCACGAAGTGATCCAGTGGAACGGCTATAACGAAGAAGAAAAACGCGCGGTCTGGCTGCGGCTTGAGCAGCTGTTGGTGCAGGTGATGGCGGGAAAAGTGGAAGTGTTCGACCCCAAGACCCTGCGCGGGCAACTGGAGCAACGCAAGATTCGCTTTGTGCCGCACCAGTCCGAGTATTGCTGGGCCTACCAGTTGATCGCGCGGGGCGCGCGGGTGATTTCCAACCTGGAGGCGTATGGCATGGTGTTGCTGCCGGAGTTTCGCGGTTGGGCGTTGCCGGAGTTGCGGGATGCGATTGATCGGGAGTTTTTTATCCTGTCCGAGGCGCATTACCAGCGCTACATCGCACCCGGGTTTCTGCGCGATGCACTGGCTCCCACACTTTGATCCTCATTGTTTGAATGGTCGCCATCAAGCCTCTGTCGCCAGCTCTTCCAGGTGATCCATCAGCTCCTGCGGCTTGAGCACCAGCACATCGCCTTCCACCTCATCCAGCACCACTTCAGCCGTATTGCCAATCAACGCCCCTGAAATCCCGGTGCGCGCCACTGTGCCGATAACTGTCACGGCCGCCTGCCATTTATGTGCTGCAAACGGAATCAACACATCCGCCGGGCCTTCTTCGATGTGCAGGTGGGCGTCATCCACATCGAATTCAGCCTGGAACGCTTTGCACTGCTCGCGATAGCGCCCTTCAATGGTTTCCTTGAGTTGAAAGGTCGGGTCTGCCGCCGACAGCATGGGTGACGGGTGCGCGCTGATCACGTGCAACTGCGCCTTGGCCAGGTGCGCGATGTCGAAGCCGTGATCCACGATGGTGTTGTGCAATGCCTGGTGTTCGCGGTCGGTATTGCCCACGTCAATGGCCGCCAGTACCACCTTGCCGGCCCAGGGTGTCGCGGTTTTCACCAGCAGCACCGGGGTAGGGCAATAGCGCAGCAGTTTCCAGTCCGCCGGCGTCAGCAGGGCTTTTTTCAGGGGGCTGTCGGGGAAGTGCTGTTTGACGACAAGGCCGCAGCCTTCGGCCTGCTGCACGTCGATGATGGTTTCATGCAGGCTGTCATTCCACGCCTGCTCGGTGGTCACGCTGTAGCCGTCCTCCTGCAAACCGGATTTAAGCAGGCTCAGCAATGCCGAGTGTTCATGCTTTTTATCGCAGACCAGCAAATGCAAGTGCGCGCCGGTGACCCCGGCGATCAGCTTGGCGCGCTTGAGGGCCAGGCTTTCTGCATGCTCGGGCTCAATGACCACCAAAATGCTGCGAATGGCTTGCATGCTCGGGTTCTCCAGATAAAGACGGGGCGTGGAACAACTATAGTTGCTGGCGGGCGTACGTCATGTTGATGCACATCAAGGCCGGTGGCTGGTGGTCTGCGGCGCGGTCGGTATAATCGGCGCCCTTTTGTGATGCTTTTGCCCGTGAGCCCGATGAACCTGCCCGAAATCCACGAATTCCTCGGTTGCCGCACCCCTGACGCCTGGGTCCAGGCCGCGTTGGCCGATCAGGACACCCTGCTGATCGACCACAAGAACTGCGAATTCAAAGCCGCCAGCACCGCCATGAGCCTGATGGCCAAGTACCACGGCCATGTCGACCTGATCAGCATGATGTCGCGTTTGGCCCGTGAGGAATTGGTGCACCACGAACAGGTCATGCGTCTGATGAAAAAGCGCAAGGTCGAACTGCGCCAACTGCATGCCGGGCGTTATGCCTCGGGTTTGCGCAAGGTGGTGCGCACCCATGAACCGGTCAAACTGGTAGACACGCTGGTGGTCGGCGCCTTTATCGAAGCGCGCAGTTGCGAGCGTTTCGAGGCGCTGGTGCCGCATCTTGACCAAGAACTCGGCAAGTTCTACTTCGGGTTGCTCAAGAGTGAAGCGCGGCACTTCCAGGGGTATTTGAAGTTGGCGTACCAATACGGCGACGCCAAGGACATCGCCCAGGTCATCGAGCGGGTGAGGGCGGCCGAGAGGGAACTGATCGAATCACCCGATATCGAGTTCCGCTTTCACAGTGGCGTGCCAGCCTGAGGCGACGGCTATGCCGATCAGCGCGGTGATTGCAGTTAACAGCAGGATCACCGTTTGCGTGCCCAAGGGCGCCGCCAACACGGAAATCAGCAGCCCCGCCAACGGTTGGGACAGGTTGTTGAGCAGTGTGATTACGCCCACAGTCTTGCCAAAGTCCTGCACCGGAATCACCCGTTGACGGGTGCTGCGCAGGTAGACGTTGAACATCTTGTCGAAACCGGTGATCAGCAGGAAACCAAGGGTGTAAGCCCACAGGTTAGGGCTGATCGCGGTGATCAACGCGCCTGCGCCGATCATTGCGTAAGACAACCCGCCCAGTAGTTTCAGCGGCAACGCGGCCCGTGCCAGGTAAAACAGAATCGCGATGGTCACCGCCGCGCCCGCCGCTTGCAGCACGGCATAGGTGTCCTTGCCCGCCGCGAAGTGGCCCGTCACCAGCGCGGCAGAGGTGGCCAGCGTTACGCCGATGATCAGGTTTACCCCAACCGCCAGCGTGATGATTCGCTTCAATTCCACCAGCGTGCGGATATGCCCGAATGCGATGCGCAGTGGTTGCCACCAAATGTCGCGATGTTGCTCAAAGCTTTCCAGCTCCACAGCGCCTGTGCGCTGCCAAACCCGCATTGCCACGTCTGCCAGCACAAACAGCCCGGCCACGCCCAGCACCACCAGATGCCAGGCCCATACCTCCAGCATCAATGCGGCCACCAATGGCCCGAGCACCAGCCCGCTCTGGTCGGCGATTTGTGAATAGGACAGGGTTTTGGCGTAGGTGTACTGTTTGAAAATATGCGGCAGTAACACTTCCCGCGCCATGATGCCCTGGGTGGTCAACACCCCGCATAGCGCCGACAGCGCGACAATCCAGTAAATACCGTCGAACAGCCCATACAGTGCCACTGCCACTACGCAGGCCAGCGCCCGATACACTTGGCTGATATGCAGGATGCGCACCGGCGAGAACTTGTCGCACAAGGCGCCGCACACCGGAAAAGCCAGGTAGCGCGGCAGCGACTCGACAAAAAAAGCCAGCCCCGCCCACGAGACGCTTTGGGTGGTTTGAAACACGATCAACGGCACGATAAACAACAGAATCTGATCGGCCAGCCGTGACAGAAACAGCGAAACAAAGAACGCCAGGTAATCCTTACGCATACAGCTCCCTGTGATTGGCGTTAAAGAGTGCGGGGTATTTGTTAAAAACGCTTAAAAGCATGAAGCTTGGTCGGGCGGTAATGGCCAGGCGCTTCTGCCGCGCAGCTTGCCACCTATAATGCCCGCACTTCAATCTGCGCATCCACACTGAGAATTTATCAGCTTGAGTTGATCCAGCTTAAGCAGCAGGCTGACCCGCGTCAGCGTGCGGGCAGGTGGAGGTGCTGGATTCGGTGTGGGGCGGGGCGTTGTTTCGGATGAGGTGGGGGATGCTGAGGAGTGTGGGCTGGGTTGTCTGCGGTGGCGGTCCTTCGGTCTTTCGGTCGGGGTACATATCCGTTGCTGCGGTGATGGCTTGGATGGGTTCCGCTCTTACAGCGGGTCACTTTTGGCAAACGCCCCAAAAGTAACCAAAAAGTCTTCGCCCCACCACTCGGCACCTCGCTATGGCTCGGTGTGCCCTCACGCCGGCTTGAATCCGTGGGCCGCCGCGATGGGCCATCCTTGGCCCAGCGCGGCTAACCCGGCGTCCTGCCGGGTTACCCACGGATTCAAGCCTGCGTGCGGCCATCGTGGTTAACGGGCGCCTTAGATCAAGATCAAAATCTAAAGCACGGCGGCCTAGTAGCCGACCTGAGTGGTTGAATCAAAAGCGCTGTTTTTGCGAGGGCGGATCGCATTCTTCCTGATGTATGAAGATCCACTGTGGGAGCGGGCTTGCTCGCGAATGCGGTGTATCAGTTGATGGATGAATTGGCTGACCCACCGCATTCGCGAGCAAGCCCGCTCCCACAGTTTTGACCGAGTACAACTTCAATAGCTGCACAAGTCTGCTCTTCTGTGGGAGCTGGCTTGCCTGCGATACAGACACTTCGGTACAGCAGGCAAAACCAGTATTGCGCTCTTCAAAAAGTGACCCGCTGTAAGAGCCAGCCCTTTCAAGGTCTTTGGAAATCTATCTGACAGGCGAACACTATCCCTGTGGCGAGCGGGCTTGCCCCGCGTTGGGCTGCGAAGCGGCCCTAGAGAGGAAGAATGCGTTGAGTCAGACAATCTCCGGCCGCTGGTTTGGGGCTGCTGCGCAACCCAACGCGGGGCAAGCCCGCTCGCCACAAGGTACTTATCGTCTGTTCTACCTAAAGACCTTGAAAGGGCTGGCTGTAAGAGCGGAACCAATCCAAGCCCTAACCGCAGCAACGGATATGCACACCGACAAACCGCCATCTCCGCGCTAAACCCGGAATTGCCGCAACAACCCACCAAGCTGTTCACTCAACCCACGCAATTGCGCACTCGCCACACTCGACTGCTCTGCCGCCAACGCCGTGCTATGCGACAACCCCGCAGCCTGGGTCACATTCTGGTTGATGTCTTCCACCACATGCGCCTGTTGCAACGTGGCGCTGGCAATCGACGCATTCAGCCCATTGAGGTTACGCAATGCCTGGCCAATAGCGTTGAGGCTCTCACCCGCCTGGCCCGCTTGTTCGATGGTTAATTGCGAAGCGCTGTGGCTGTCGCTGATCACCTTCACCGCCGCTTCCGAATGACCCTGCAAACGCTCGATCATCACCTGAATCTCAGCGGTCGATTTTTGCGTACGCTGCGCCAGTAGCCGCACTTCATCGGCCACCACCGCAAACCCGCGGCCTTGCTCACCGGCGCGCGCCGCTTCAATCGCGGCGTTGAGGGCCAGCAGGTTGGTCTGGTCGGCGATCGAGCGGATCACCTCCAGCACGCCGCCAATCTGCGTGCTTTCGCTGGACAGGGTGCGGATCACGTCCACGGCCTGGCTGATCGTGCTGGAAAGCCTGTCGATCTGCTGCAAGCTGCTGTCGATATTCACCTGGCCCTGCTGCGCCTGAGCCTGGGCGTCGCGCATTTCGCTGGCGGCGTGCTCGGCATTTTTCGCCACGTCCTGCACACCGTAGGTCACCTCGTTGATGGCGGTGGCAACCAGTTCCATCTGCTCCGACTGCTTCTGGCTGCGGCTGTGTGCCTGGGTGGCGTTGTCTCCCAGCTCGGTCGAGGACTGCCCCAGCGCGTTGGCGCACACTTGCAACTGGCTGACCACTTGGCGCAGCTTGGCGGTGAAGCTGTTGAAATGCTCGGACAGTTGGGTCACCTCATCACGCCCATGGGTTTCGAGGCTGCGGGTCAAATCGCTTTCGCCGCTGGCGATATCGGCCATGGCGTTCACCGCTGCCTGCAACGGCCGCACGATGCTGCGTGCGATGAGCATCACCAGCAGGGCCATGACCATGGCAATGACGAGACCAATCAGCGAGGCCTTCCACACCTGGCCGTTGAACTCGGCCTGCACGTCGTCCACGTACACCCCGGAGCCGATAATCCAGCCCCACGGCTCGAACAGTTGGATATAGGAGGTTTTTTCCACCGGCGCCTGCGCACCGGGTTTCGGCCAGCGGTAGTTGACGATGCCGGCGCCCTTGGCCTTGGCCAGGATCACGAATTCGTTGAACACCGCAAACCCGTCCGGGTCCCGAATGGCCGAGAGGTTCTGGCCGTCGAGCTTGGGGTTGGCCGCGTGCATGATCATCACGGGGGTCAGGTCGTTGATCCAGAAGTAGTCGTCGTGGTCGTAGCGCAGGCCGCGCACGGCGCTCAAGGCCTGCTGTTGCGCGGCGTCGCGGGTCAGCACGCCGTTTTTTTCCAGGTTCTGGTAATAGGCGAGCACGCCGCTGGCGGTCTGCACCACGTGCTGGGTTTGCTGGCGCTTGGCCTGGTAGAGGTCGTCGTGAATCTGCTTGAGCATCAACAGCCCCAGTGTCAGCAGCATCAACACGGCGACTATCAGGATCAGCCACAACCGGCGGCTGATCGACATGCTGCGCAAACTGTTCATCGTCCTGTCACTCCATGCTTTTTATAATTGTGGGTGCTGCTTCGACATTTCCGGCGCGTCTGATAGGCTTTCGGCCAGCGCGCGGAAAACCTGAGTACTGCCTGATTTTTCACGGAATTTTTGCAGTCCGGCATTGATCAATCGATGCCCGGCACTTCAGTGCGCCTGCGTCAGTGAACGACTAAAAAAGACTAACGAGGCATGCCACGCGCATGACCTTTGGGGGAAATATGGATTTGTGGACCGCCATACAGGCATTGATTCTTGGCGTAGTAGAGGGTTTGACGGAGTTTTTGCCGATCTCCAGCACCGGGCACCAGATTATCGTCGCCGATTTGATCGGCTTCGGCGGCGAGCGCTTTGAAGCGTTCAACATCATCATTCAATTGGGCGCGATCCTGGCCGTGGTTTGGGAGTTTCGGCGCAAGATCCTTGACGTGGTCATCGGCTTGCCAACCCAACGCACTGCGCAACGCTTCACCGTCAACCTGATGATTGCGGTGATGCCGGCCGTGGTGTTGGGGGTGATTTTTGCCGACCTGATCAAGCACTACCTGTTCAACCCGATCACCGTGGCCACGGCCCTGGTGGTGGGCGGCGTCATTATGCTCTGGGCTGAACGTCGTCAACACGCAGTGCATGCGGAAACCGTGGACGAGATCACCTGGAAAGACGCGCTCAAGGTCGGTATTGCTCAATGCCTGGCGATGATTCCGGGCACCTCGCGGTCGGGCGCGACCATTATCGGCGGCCTGTTGTTCGGCCTGTCGCGTAAAACCGCCACCGAGTTTTCGTTCTTCCTGGCCATGCCGACCATGGTCGGTGCAGCGCTGTATTCGGGCTACAAATACCGTCACCTGTTCCAGCCGGATGACCTGCCGGTATTTGCCATCGGTTTTGTCACCTCGTTCATCTTCGCGATGATCGCGGTCAAGGCCTTGCTCAAATTCATCGCCAGCCACAGCTACGCAGCGTTTGCCTGGTACCGCATCGCGTTTGGCCTGGTGATTTTGGCGACCTGGCAGTTCGGCTGGATCGACTGGTCGGCGGTCAAGCCTTGAACATCCAGCACCCGCGTCTGAAAGCGCTGATCTTTGTGCTGCTGTGCGCTGCGCCGCTGCTGGGTTCTACGTTGTTGTGGCATCGCGGCGAGACGGTCATACCGCTGGTGGCGTACGGCGTGGTCAGCGTGGTGGCGTTTCTGTTGTACTGGAACGATAAACACAAGGCGCAAACCGAAGGCCGGCGCACGCCGGAAAACATCCTCCACGCCGTGGAGCTGGCGGGTGGTTGGCCGGGTGCGCTGATCGCCCAGCAAGTGTTCCGTCACAAGACGCGCAAGGTGTCTTATCAGGTGCTGTTCTGGGTGATCGTGCTGCTGCACCAGGTGTTTTGGCTGGACCAACTGTTCCTCGGCGGCACGCTACTTTCAATCCTCTAGACGCAAACCGATCTGCGTGCGCTTGGGCAGTTTGCTCACCACCAATTGGTGGGAGCGCTGCAACAAGCCACGCAGTTCTTCGGCGCCCAGCGGGTAGGGCGTGTTCATGATGATCCACTGCGCCCGCGCCAGATACGGCGCCGGGTGGATGCCGGGGCGGTCGACATGGCCCAGAAACAAGTCCTTGTCGACTTTAAAGGCCAACGATTCGCCACGCAGGTTTTGCAGGGCAAACATCTTGTTGCCGGCAATCGAGAACACGCGCACACCGCCCCATTTGTAGTCTTCCCGCGCGCCGGGCAGGCTCAGGCAGAACGCGGCGACTTGCACTTCGGTCATGTTCATAGCAAACGGTCCCCACAGCCTTTAAAGCCTTCTTCCAGGTAATCGATCCAGGCCCGAACAGCTGGCGAAACGCCGCGCCGATGCGGGTAAACCGCCTGCAACCAACCGCCGGGCAGTGACCATTGCGGCAGTAGTCGCACCAATTGGCCGTTGGCCAGTTCCGCTTCGCAATACATCATCGGCAGTACGGTAAAGCCCAGCCCCTGGATGGCGCAGAATTTGCGCACGATGAAATCCTCGATGCCCAGGCGCGCCTCCATGGCCAATTCCTCAATAGTGCCCTGTGTGTCGATCAGGCGCAGGTGCACCAGGCGGTCGGCATCCAATGCGCCCAGCAACGGCAATTGCTTGAGGTCGTCGACGGAGTTGATCTGCCGACCCTGCATGAACTCCGGGCTTGCGACCAGGATGGTCTGGGACTGGCGCAGGCGCTTGGTCACCAGCAGCGGGTCTTCGTCCCCCAGCTCGCGAACGCGCAGGGCGACGTCTATACCTTCGGCCACCAGGTCCACGCGGCGGTTGACCAGGGTCATATCGAGTTGCACATGCGGGTGCGCGGCGAGGAAGCCTGCGACAATTCCCGGCATCATGTGCTGCGCCATGCCCACCGGGCAGCTGACCCGCAGTCGCCCACGAGGTTCGCTGGACATGCTGGCCACGGCCTCATCGGCCATTTCCGCTTCCAGCAGCATTGCCTGGCAATGGCGCAGGTAGCGCTCACCGACGGCGGTGAGAGTCAATTGCCGGGTGGTGCGTTGCAGCAAGCGGGCGCCGAGGCGCTCTTCAAGCTCGGCAATGCGTCGAGACAGGCGTGATTTGGGTATGCCGAGCATCCGTCCGGCCGCCGCGAAACCGCCGGCTTCCACGACTTTGGCGAAATAGTAGAGGTCGTTAAGGTCTTGCATGGTCTGCCTACTGTCCTGTTTATAGGACAAACTATCGCAATTTCACCGTCTAATCGACTATTGGTTTCATCTGTAGGATCAACCTCACTTGATCGCCACGTCGCGATCCTCATTTGGAGATCCCGCATGAAACTGTTGCATATCGATTCCAGCATCCTCGGCGACAACTCGGCTTCCCGCGCGCTCAGTGCAGGTGTGGTCAAGGCCTGGCAAGCGGCTCAGCCAGGTGTGGAAGTGACTTACCGTGACCTGGCGAGCGAAGGCATCAGCCACTTTTCCGGCTTGACCCTGGGTGCTCTGGGCACCGCTGCCGAATTGCGTGACGCGGTACAACAGCATGAAGCTGAGCTAAGCGCTTCGTCGCTGGCCGAATTCATCGCTGCCGACGCCGTGGTGATCGGCGCGCCGATGTACAACTTTTCAGTACCTTCCCAGCTGAAGGCCTGGATCGACCGCATTGCGGTCGCCGGCCAAACCTTCCGTTATTCGGAAGCGGGCGCTGAAGGCCTGTGCGGCGGCAAAAAACTGATCATCGTGTCAACCGCAGGTGGCGTGCATGCTGGCCAGCCGAGCAATGTGGGTCACGAAGACTACTTGAAGCTGGTGTTTGGCTTCCTTGGCATCACCGACATCGAATTCGTCCGCGCCCAGGGCCTGGCCTATGGTGAGGAATTCCGCGCCAAGGCCCTGAGCGACGCCAACGTAGTGATCAGCGAACAATTGTTCGCCGCCGCGTAAGGCTTGTGTAAATTTCGCCTCTGCCCGGTTTCAATCTGAAACAGGGCGCCTAAACTCTGTATTCTGATCGCCTCAAAACGACCGGAATACGGAGTTTTTTCGTTTGCCCGCTGTCTCTACTTTGGCCCAGGTTATGCACGCATGGGTATATCACCCGGTGCGAGCGCCTTGAACCATGGACTTTTCAACTAGACATGCCGCGGATGTTGAACGTAGCTGCGCAGCAAAGGTGGACATCCCCATGATGCGTCTCTGTGCTGTTTTGGTTCTTTGCCTGCTCGGTGGCCTGATTTCAGTGCAAGCCGCCCCCGCGCCGCCCCCGCATTGGAGTGTGGGCTTTCATCGCATGTCATTCCTCGACCCGCTGGATTCGCAGCCGATGAACGCCATCGCGTTTTACCCCTCCACTGACGACGAACACTCGACGCAGCTGGGCCCTTACCATGTCTCGGCCACTCAAGACGCTAAGGTCGCCATGGGGCGTTTTCCGATGTTGATGCTGTCCCACGGCAACACTGGCACGCCGTTGGCCCTGCATGACCTGGCCACGTCCCTGGCACGCAAGGGGTTTGTGGTGGTGGCCGTGCTTCATCCTGGCGACAACTACAAGGATCACAGCCGTCTGGGCACCGTGAGCAACTTGTATGGGCGGCCTATCCAGATTTCCGAAGCGATCACCGCCACCCTCGGCGACCCGATGCTGTCGCCGTTCGTCAACGTTGATCAAGTGGGCGTCATCGGCTATTCGGCCGGTGGCGAAACCGCGTTGATCCTGGCGGGTGCCAAACCTGACTTTGACCGCCTGCGCCGGTATTGCCAAGAACGCCCGGAAGACCGAGATGCCTGCACCACCAAAGGCGAGCTGGTGGTTGACCGTGACGACCTGCAACCGCACGCCGACCCGCGCATTCATGCGTTGATGCTGATGGCCCCGCTGAGCCTGATGTTCGGCCGCCACACCCTCGCCGATGTGCACGTGCCTGTGCTGCTCTACAGCGGCGATGGCGACCAACTGGTGGCCGTGGACAAGAACGCCGCCGCCCTGGCGCGCAAGTTGCCCGAACCTCCGGATTTCAAACTGCTGGCCGGTGCCGGACACTT
This sequence comes from Pseudomonas sp. AMR01, assembly GCF_041946035.1. NCBI lineage: Bacteria > Pseudomonadati > Pseudomonadota > Gammaproteobacteria > Pseudomonadales > Pseudomonadaceae > Pseudomonas > Pseudomonas sp. AMR01. The sequence goes on along the minus strand of NZ_JAUTYR010000034.1, from coordinate 30,513 downwards.
TGTGTTCATGGCGCCGTGCGACAGCGATCAATTGGCCGCCATGCCGGCCGTGTGCACGGATGCCGACGGGGTTGACCGCGAAGGCATTCACCGCGACCTGATTTCAGCCGCGGGGCGTTTCTTCTTGCATACCCTGGACCTGTCGACCCGGGCTGGCTTGCAGACGGCTGATCAATAAGCGCGGCGTTTGAGCATCACGGTCAGGCCCAGCGCCGCGACTGACAGCAACGCCGCACAAAAGAAGATCCAGCCGTAGCCAAGGTTCAACGCTACGGCGCCCATCAATGGCCCGGCAATCGCCAGGGCCAGATCAAAAAACACCGCGTAAGCACTCAACCCTGCGCCCCGGCTGCTGTTGGGCACCTGTTTGATGGCTTCCACGCCCAGCGCCGGGTACACCAGCGACAAGCCGAAACCGGTCAGCCCGGCGCCGATCAAGGCGACCCCGGTTGTAGGCGCCAGCCACAGCAGGGTCAGGCCCAGGGCTTCGATGGTCATGCAGGCAATCGCCGCACTGAACCCGCCAAAGCGGCTGATGGCCGAGATAAACACCAGTCGCGAAAGGATAAAGCACAGCCCAAAGACCGTCAGGCAATACGCCGCGCCGGTCCAGCCACGGTTGAGGTAATACAGGGTAATAAAGGTGGTCAGCGTGCCGTAGCCGATTGACGCCAGGCACAGGCTGGCGCCAAACGGCGCGATGCGCCCGAACACGTTCCAGAACGGCAGGCGCTCGCCGCGCACCACGGGTACCGAGGGTTTGTTGCGGATCAACACCAACCCCAGCGCAGCCAATACCGATAAGGCGAGGCCAAGGCTGATGTAGCCGTATTCGGCGACCATTACCACGCCCAGCGGCGCGCCAATTGCGATGGCGCCGTAGGAGGCGATGCCATTCCAGGAAATCGACCGCGCGGTGTGTTCCGTGCCGACGGCGCCCATGCACCAACTGATGGTGCCCACACCGATGAGGCCCTGGGCCACGCCGAGCAACAGCCGGCCGGCGATCAGAATGCCTAGGCTCAAGGCGGGCATGCTCTCGACCAGGGTGGCTAAAAACGTCAGCACGCCGCTGAGCAGAATCCCGGCAAGGCCCAACACAATCGCGCGCTTGGTGCCTACGTTGTCCGACATGCGCCCGGCCATGGGACGGCTGAGCAGGGTGGCCAGGTATTGCGAGCCGATGGTTACCCCGGCCACTACGGCACTGAAGCCCAGTTGCTCATGGACATAGCCCGGGATGACCGCGATCGGCAGGCCGATGCAGATAAAGGCAATGAAGGTGTAGAAGACGATTGAGACGATCTGCAGGGTGACCGACAGTGAGGTGGGGGAGGCGGCAGGCATGGGAACTCGTTCGCGGGCGGGCGGTGAGGGCATGATGGCAAGGGTGCAGGGGAAAGGAAAGCAGCCTAACTACTTTCTTGGGTGACGTTGATTCTTGTGGCGAGCAGGCTTGTTGTGGCGAGCAGGCGTCTTGTGGCGAGCAGGCTTGCCCTGCGTTGGGCTGCGCAGCGGCCCCAATAAAAAACACCGCGTTCTGCCTGGCGGAACGCGGTGTTTGATTTTAGGGCCGCTGCGCAGCCCAACGCAGGGCAAGCCTGCTCGCCACAACAAGCCTGCTCAGCACAGAGGGTGGGTTCGTTAGAACACCACGCCTTGGCTGCGCAGGTAGTCGTCGTACGTGCCGCTGAAGTCGATCACGCCGCTAGGGCTCAGCTCGATGATGCGGGTAGCCAGGGACGATACGAACTCACGGTCGTGGCTGACGAAAATCAGTGTGCCAGGGTAGTTTTCCAGCGCCAGGTTCAGCGCTTCGATGGATTCCATGTCCAAGTGGTTGGTCGGTTCGTCCATGATCAGCACGTTCGGCTTTTGCAGGATCAGCTTGCCGAACAGCATGCGGCCTTGCTCACCACCGGAAATGACCTTGACCGACTTGAGGATCTCGTCGTTGGAGAACAGCATGCGGCCCAATGTGCCACGGATGACTTGCTCGCCCTGGGTCCACTGGCCCATCCAGTCGAACAGGCTCATGTCGTCTTCGAAGTCGGACGCGTGGTCCTGAGCGTAGTAGCCCAGCTCGGCGGCGTCGGTCCACTTGATGCTGCCGGCGTCCGGGGTCAGTTCGTTGACCAGGGTGCGCAGCAGAGTGGTTTTACCGATACCGTTCGGGCCGATGATCGCCACGCGCTCGCCGGCTTCCACCTGAAAGCTGAAGTCCTTGAACAGCGGCTTGCCGTCGAAACCTTTGGCCATGCGATCGACGATGACCGCCTGACGGTGCAGCTTTTTGTTTTGTTCGAAACGGATAAACGGGCTCACGCGGCTCGAAGGCTTGACTTCGGCCAGCTGAATCTTGTCGATCGCCTTGGCGCGGGAAGTGGCCTGCTTGGCTTTCGAGGCGTTGGCCGAGAAGCGGCTGACGAAGGATTGCAACTCGGAGATCTGCGCTTTCTTCTTGGCGTTGTCCGACAGCAGTTGCTCGCGGGACTGGGTCGCCACGGTCATGTACTCATCGTAGTTGCCCGGGAACAGACGCAGCTCGCCGTAGTCCAGGTCAGCCATGTGGGTACACACGCTGTTCAGGAAGTGACGGTCGTGAGAGATGATGATCATCAGGCTCGAACGCTGGGTCAGGATGTTTTCCAGCCAGCGGATGGTGTTGATGTCCAAGTGGTTGGTCGGTTCGTCGAGCAACAGCACTTCCGGGTCGGAGAACAGCGCCTGAGCCAGCAATACGCGCAGTTTCCAGCCTGGGGACACTTCGCTCATCGGGCCAAAGTGTTGTTCCAGGGGAATACCCAGGCCCAGCAGCAGTTCGCCGGCGCGGGATTCGGCGGTATAGCCGTCCATCTCGGCGAATTCGGTTTCCAGCTCGGCCACGGCCATGCCGTCGTCTTCGCTCATTTCCGGCAGCGAGTAAATTCGGTCGCGCTCGGCCTTGACCTTCCACAGCTCCTCGTGGCCCATGATCACGGTGTCGAGCACGGTGAATTCTTCGTAGGCAAACTGGTCCTGACGCAGTTTACCCAGGCGTACGTTCGGCTCCAGCATGACCTGGCCGCCAGACGGATCAAGGTCGCCGCCGAGGATTTTCATGAAGGTCGACTTGCCGCAACCGTTGGCACCGATCAAACCATAACGGTTACCGGCGCCGAACTTGACCGAGACGTTCTCGAAGAGCGGCTTGGCGCCGAACTGCATGGTGATGTTAGCTGTGGAGATCAATTACTTTACCTATCAATGGGTTGCGAGCGTGGCGGCAGGAGCCTTCAGGCATGCGTCAACAGCGACATCAAGGCGCGAAACCCGGTCGCTGAGCAGAATATGTTGGATGTGTGTTGGAATTTGGCGCGCATTGTCGCATATGTCAGGCGACAGTTGTAATGCGTGCGAACGATGGTTTTCGCAGGGTCTCGGGCATTGCCAGCCATAACAGCGCCAAGGCTGCAGCCGCCACACCCGCCAGGGTCAGGAATGCGGCGTTGTAGCCGGCCTGTTGCACCACAAAACCCGCCAGGCTGCTGCTTAACGCCGCGCCCAGGCCGAAGACCGTAGACAGCGCGCCCAGGCTGACGTTGAAGCGCCCGGTGCCTTGGGTCAGGTCCTTGACGATCACCGGGAACAGCGCGCCAAAAATCCCCGCGCCAATGCCATCGAGCATTTGCACCGCCACGAGCCAATAAGGGTCACTGGACAAGGTGTACAGCACGCCGCGCAGCGGCAGAATCATGAAACCCGCCAACAGCAGCGGTTTGCGCCCCCACACATCGGCCTTGAGCCCCACCAGCCAGGCCATCGGCACCATCACCAACTGCGCGGCGACGATGCACGCGGACGTCAGCGGCGTGGCCATCTGCAGGTTGATTTGCGCCAGTCTCTGGCTGACCAGCGGCAGCATGGCGGCGTTGGCCAGGTGAAACAGCGCGCAACAGACGGCGAACATCAGCAACGGGCGGTTAGCCAGCAACACCTTCACGCCGGACGGTTGTTCATGATCGCCGCTGTGCGCCGGGTCAAAGCCCCGGGCCACCTCGTGGTCGATTGCCGCTGCTGGCACACAACTGATCGCCACAACGCTGGCCACTGCCATAAAGGCCATCAGGTAAAACACCACCACTGGACCATACAAATACGCCAGGCCGCCTGCCAGCATGGCCGCCACGGCGTTGCCGGCGTGGTTGAAGGTCTCGTTGCGCCCGGTTCGGCGCGTGAATGCGCGAGGCCCGGTAATCCCCAGGGAGATCGCCGAAATGGCCGGGGCAAACACTGACGCGGCGACCGCGCTGGCCGCCTGGGTCAGCGCCACCCAACTGAATGAACTGACAAACGGCAACAGCAAACAACTGACGGTGACCAGAATCGCCGCAGTCGCCACGACTGCGCGTTTGCTGCGGGTGCGATCAATCAGCGCGCCTGCCGGGCCCTGAGTGAGCAGGGCGGTAATACCGGCCAGGGTCATGACCACGCCGATACTGGCCGGGTCCCATTTATGCACGGCCAACAGGTAGATCGCCAGGTACGGCCCAAGCCCGTCGCGCACGTCCGCCAGGAAAAAATTGAGGCTGTCCAGTGACAGGTTGCTGCGCAGGTCGGAGTGTTGAGCCACGGCGAGGTCTTCAAAAGCAGCGTTCAGGGGCTGAACACTTATAGGTTTAGTGACCTATGGGTTTTGCCATAAGTTTCAGCCCTTTCAAGGTCTTTAGATACAACAGGTTATAAGTACCCTGTGGCGAGCGGGCTTGTCCCGCGTTGGGCTGCGAAGCAGCCCCAAAACCAGCGCCCGAAGAATGCCTGACTCACCGCGTTGTTGCTTTTAGGGTCGCTTCGCAACCCAACGCGGGCGGTGCGACGATTCGACAAGCCCGCTCGCCACAGGGATAGTGCTCGCCCTATCAGACAGATTTCCAAAGACCTTGAAAGGGCTGCCCATAAGTTTCCGAATGCTGAGAGTTTCACCCGCAAGGTATTTGGTTTATTTTTCGGTTCCCGCTGTACTGACGCTCTGGAGACGCAATGGATATGCCCTCAGCTGAACAGGCTATTAGCAGCAACAAGGACGCTTGGGACGCATCAGCCCAACTGCACAAAGACACCGCCACCTGGAAGACGCTGCTCGAATCGGTCGCTGACGCCGAATTCTCCTGTCTCGATGCGACCCTCACCGGTCTCCTGGAAAGCGTAGGCATCACCGGCAAGGACGTGGTGCAACTGTGCTGCAACAACGGCCGTGAAAGCCTGTCGTTGTTCAGCCTCGGTGCCCGCTCTGTGGTGGGTGTCGATCAATCCGGCGCCTTCCTGCAGCAAGCGCGTGATCTGGCAGAGGCTTCGCCTTACGGCCCTGAATTTGTAGAAGCCGATATTCATCACTTGCCCGAGCGCTTGCTCGGCCGGTTTGATGTGGCTCTGGTGACAATTGGTGCAATGAACTGGATGCCGGATGTGGCGCTGTTTATGCGTCATGTAGCCAGTACCCTGAAGCCCGGCGGCACTTTGGTGATTTACGAGACTCATCCGTTCCTGGAGATGTTTGATCCCCGGGCCGCAAACCCGATGCTGCCCGCCAGTTCGTATTTTCAGCGCGACCCGTTCGTGCTGCAGTCTTCCATTGTTTACGAAGGGCAGGCCGAGGTGGCCGGGCCGACATCCTATTGGTACGTGCACACCCTTGGAAGTGTGGTCAGTGGGGCAATTGCTGCGCAGCTGCGCATCACGCATTTGCAGGAGTACCCACACTCCAACCGCGAAGAGCTCTATGACAAATATGAGCACCAACCCGCACAGCTGCCATTGTGCTTCACGTTGACCGCGACCAAGGCATACGCCTGAAGCACTTTGCCGCGCGCAAAAAAAAGCCCGCGAGGAGAGGCGGGCCAAGTGATTCACTGGAGTAGGTAGGCCTCACCCTATAGGCCGAGAAGTGAAGAGGGCGTGAAAATCGTGTCGCAAGTTCGGATGCGATTCAGCTCAGGCCCTGCGCACAAACGTGCGCATGGTTTGCCCGGGGCCGGTGCTGAAGACGCTTGGCCGCGGCATGCCTTCATCTGCCGCGATAAACACAAAATTTTGCGCATCCAGGTAATAGCTGGCGGGCAAGGGCTTGCCTGCGTCATCGCCGATGGAATCCACCCAGGTAATGCTTTTGGGCGTGGTGGCACTGTCCAGCACAAACCGTCCTGCCAGCAACACATCGCCAGTGACGGTGGTCACCTCGAATCGGTCATCTGTGATGGTAGTGATTGCCCCGGGCGCGCTGTGCGCATCGATGGGGTTAAGCACGCCGCTGTCTTCAAGAGAGGTTTGCTCCCATGTGCCTTGAAGCGCCTGATAGTCGGGGTCAAAAAGCGTTGTCATGCAAATTCCTTATTGCTGAGAGGGGGCGAGGTGACTAAAAGCCAGCGAGAAAATGATCGCAATCGTAACAGTGAGCATGCAGAACCCATGCAATAGGACTTATTCCCTAGCTGACAGGGATTTGACTGTTGTGTGATGATGTATGTCCTGCGCCATTTTGTGAATGCTCCTACACGCTTTTTAGCATTCGTCTGTCAATGACATGAAGCAGAAACAATTTCCGAAAAGACGGACTTTTCGTTACGCCAACAGGTCGGATTCTGATCTGAAGATGTTCAAAGGGCGTTGTCCCTGATTTTCCAGGTCATGCTTTCTCCACGGAGTAATGGCTTTTTAATGTTATTTCATAGGTGTTCTAATCTTGAATCGAACTTCACCACTCAACGTCCCTGCAACGCCTGATGAAATTGACTTGTTCGAGATATTTCATTCCATCTGGCGACAGAAAAAACTGGTAGTGGGCTGTACGATTGTGGCTGGGCTGTTAGGCGCAGGTTACGCATTCCTGGCCCCCAAAATTTATGAAGTCAGCAGTGTGCTCCGGCCTGCGGCAATCAACGAACTGGATGCCCTGAACCGTTCGGAAGTCTATAAGTTGCCTCCGGCAGACGCGCTGGCAAAAGTGGGTACGCAACTGGATTCCTACGGCGTGCGCCTGGAGTTTTTCAAAAGCCACGAACAACTGTTCAAGGCCTTTCAGAAGCCCGGGCAAACCCTCGAGCAGAGTTTTGAAGACTTCAACCGAAATTCGGTCAATTTGGTGTTGCCCGACCCGAAACGCGCGGACTTGGCCAATAGCTACCTGCGTCTGGAGTTGCAATATCCCTCGGACATCGATGGGGTAGCCATTCTCAACGGGTTCGTCGATTACGCCATTGCGGCCGAGCGCGAGCAGGTGGGTGCCGACCTTAAGGTAATTGTCAACAACCGTCTGACTGAGCTCAAAGGCAAGATCGACGCCGCCCGCGCCAACTACGACACTGAAAAAGAATCGAAAATCGCCAAGCTGCTTGAAGATGACAGAATCAAGCGTGCCCGCTTGCAGGATGAGCTCAACGGGTTGCGCTTGCAGATGAAAATGCAACGTACGAACCGTTTAGCCGAGCTGGCTGAGGCGATCAGCATCGCCAAGTCTATGGGGATCAGGACGCCGACGACGCCATCTTCCATGGGCGATACCTCGCGTGAAGGTGCCGGGCAGGTGATGCGTACCGAGGTCAACAACCAGAATATCCCCTTGTTTTTCCTGGGCACAGAGACGCTGGAAGCTGAACGTGCTGCATTGAAGCTGCGCACCAGCGATGACTTCACGAACGGCCGCATTGCTGAAATTACCAAGGAACTTGAAATGCTGGAGACCAACCGCGAGGTTGAGACTCTGCAAAAACGTTCGAACGAGGATATTTTCCTGCGAGACGTCGAACCATTGCGTGCCGAAATTGCCCGACTGCGCAGCCTCAACATTGATATGACCAACTTGAAGCTGGTCTCTATCGACCGCCGCGCTCAGGAACCACTGTCCCCAATCAAGCCGAAAAAGTCTTTGGTCCTGGCAGTGAGCCTGGTCATCGGCTTGCTGATCGGGATGTTTGTGGCGTTCGTTCGCCATCTTGTTCTCACCCGACGTGCCAGCGGGGCCACTGTGCCGGTGATTTCTCGCGCTGAACGTCAAGACGACCCGCGGTCGCTGTAACAAAGCCTGCGCGTGGGCGTGCGCAATGCACGCCCACGTTGTGTGGAGTTGAACGTGTGGACAGCTTTTCACAAATCTTAGTTAACCTTTGGTTACAAACTGTGGCTAAATAACTGCCAACGAGCTCTGACCGGATTGTCGCCAACCGGTTCAGGCGCCAACGTGTAACTGTGATTTCAGGCGCTGCTATTTCATCCTCGGCCGTTGTGGGCACGCAGGAGCAGCCTGTTCTCTACTGACTTGTGACGAATACTTTGAAACTCATCATTGTTGCTCTCTACGTTGCCTCCATCGCGTATGTACACTTGCGTGGCCGGGTGCGACACAAGCTTGGGCGCCAGCTCAGCGATCACTCGACGTTCCTCGCGCCGATAAACTGCTTCCTCTATTTGTTCTCCCCGCAGCCAAGTCGCCCGTTCCTGTCGCCCAGCGATTTCCCTGACCTGAGCCCGTTGCAGGAGCATTGGCAGGAAATCCGCCAAGAGGCCCAGAACCTGATGCGCGCAGGCGAGATCAAGCGCTCCGACCAATACAACGACGTGGGTTTCAACTCGTTCTTCAAGTCGGGCTGGAAGCGTTTCTACCTCAAGTGGTACGGCGACAGTCATCCTTCCGCGACGAAACTGTGCCCGCGCACCACTGAGCTGGTGCAAAGCATTGGCTCGATCAAGGCCGCCATGTTCGCCGAGCTGCCGCCGGGCTCCAAGCTGGTACGCCACCGCGACCCCTACGCGGGTTCTTACCGCTATCACTTGGGCCTGGATACACCCAACGATCCTGGCTGCTATATCAATGTGGATGGCGAGAACTATTACTGGCGAGATGGCGAGCCGGTGATCTTTGACGAGACGTACATCCATTACGCTGAAAACACCACGCAGCAGAACCGTATCATTCTGTTTTGCGACATTGAGCGACCCATGAAGTATCGCTGGGCGGAGGCGTTTAACCGTTGGTTCAGCCGTAACGTGATGGCGGCTGCGGGCTCGCCCAATGATGAGGGGGATAAAACGGGCGGTTTGAACCGTGCCTTTACTCACCTGTACAAGATTCGTCTGCGCGGCAAAGAGCTGAAAAAACGCAATCGCACGCGCTATTACCTGGAAAAGTGGGCGATTTTTGCCGGCTTGGCGCTGATCTTTATCCTGATCTGAAACCTGTCGGGGGCGCAGGCCATTACGGTGGAGTCGCGCCCAGTTTGTCCCACATCTTCTTGCCAATCTTCTGCCTATTGGCGTACCCGGCCCACGGGTCAGCCTTCAAACTCTGCAAGCGCTCTTGCAGATTGGCCACCGTCCATTGCTGTGCGCCCCGCAACCCTTTCAATTCTCCTCGACTGACCGGCACTGACACCGGCAAGCCCGGCCGCGCGCGCACTGAATACGCGGTGACGGTACTTGCGCCGCGCGCGTTGCGCAGGTAGTCGATAAAGATCTTGCCCACACGGTTTTTCGGGCCGGACGTGGCGGTAAAGCGCTCGGGCAGTTGACGAGTCATGAACTGCGCGATGGCCTTGGCGAAGGCTTTTACGGTGTCCCAGTCATCCCGGCGCGCCAGCGGTATGACCAAATGCAAGCCTTTGCCGCCACTGGTTTTGACGAACGCGTCCAGGCCCAGCTCGTCCAGCACGGCTAACGTCAGTTGCGCGGCCTCCAGCATGGTTTTCCATGGCAGCGCCGGGTCCGGGTCGAGGTCGAGTACAAAAAGGTCGGGGGTCTCGATTTTGTCCGAGGTAGCGCCCCAGGTATGCAGCTCAACTGTGCCCATCTGCACGGCGCCGACCAGAGCGCCGACGGTGTCGATTTCCATCAGCCGTGCATGGCCAGGGTCCAGCGCCGGGTCCAGCTGCTTGATATGGGGAATGGCCAAATGCTCGGAATGCTTTTGGAAGAACTGCTCGCCCTCGATCCCGGCGGGCGCGCGCAGCAAGGACACGGGGCGGTGGCGCAGGAAGGGCAGGATCCATTCGCTGATGCCTTGGTAAAACGCTGCCAGCTGCTGTTTTTGCGTTCCGCTTTGCGGGTCAATAATGCGCTCGGGATGAGTGATATTGCCCGTGACGGCGGCTTTTTTGGCTGCGGGTGGCTTGAGTGATTTTGCCGTGCGGGGTTGCTCATGAATGATCTGCGAGGCTGGCTTATCGGTGCGCAGTGCCACGAATGATGCGTGGCGCACCACGCCTTCGCGGGTCCATTCGGCGAACTGGACTTCGCCGACCAGGCGCGGCTCAATCCAATGCACGCCGCGTGCCTGGGTGCTTGTAAGCGGTTTTTCCAGGGGTGAAGTTTTGCGTTCCAGAGGCTGGAGCTGTCCGTAAATGGCTTTCAGTGATGCCTGATCGAATCCGGTGCCTACGCGCCCTGCATAGACCAGCCCGGTGTCGTCATTGACCGCCAATAACAGCGCCCCGAAGCCACTGCGCGAGCCCTGCGGGCGTGTGTAGCCAACGATCACGAATTCCTGGCGCAAGCGGCACTTGAGCTTGATCCAATCGGTATTGCGCGTGGACATGTAAGGACTGCCCAGGCGCTTGCCGATGATGCCCTCCAGCGCCAGGTCGCAGGCACTTTCGAAGATGTCACGCTGATTGGCAACAAACGCTTCGGAAAACCGCAGCAGTTTGCTGCGGCTGCCGGACAGCGCGGACTTCAGCGCGGCACGGCGCGCCTCAACGGGTTCGTTGCGCTGATCGTGCCCGTTTAGGAACGGCGCATCAAACAGGTAATACACGATGTCCAGGCTGCGGCCGATATCGAAGGCATTTTGCAACGCCTGAAAATCCGGCAACCCGTCACCGTCTAGGCTCACCATTTCGCCGTCCAGCCAGCTGTCCTCCAGCTTGAGCGCTTGCAGGGCTTTGACCTGGCGGGGCAGGCGCTCGGTCCAGTCGTGGCCGTTGCGTGTGAACAGGCGGACTTCACCGTCACGGATGCGCGCCAGCATGCGGTAACCGTCGAATTTGATTTCGTAGTGCCAGTCGCCGTCCGGCGCGCGGTCGACCAGGGTCGCCAGTTGCGGCGTGAATTGGTCGGGAAGGGCAGCGAGGATTTTCTTGCGCTTTGCCTTGGCTTTGGTGCGTTCAGGGGCTTTGGACTTGCCGACGGTGGCTTCGCTGATCACGCTTTTCGGCTGGGCCACGACGATATTGTAGTCGGCGGCCGGCCGGGCTTGCTCATCCTTTTCCTTGATCAGCAACCATTGTTCCTTGTCGCCACTGCCCTTGAGGCGGGTGCGTACCAGCGCCCAATCGCCGGAGAGCTTTTCGCCGATCAGGGTGAATTTGAGTTTGCCGGCCGCGTAGGCGGCGTGCGGATCTTCGAGGGGTTGCCAGACGCCGCGATCCCACACGATCACATCCCCCGCGCCGTATTGGCCGGGGGCGATGTTACCTTCAAAACTGCCATAGCTCAGCGGGTGATCCTCAACGTGCACCGCCAGACGTTTCTGAGTCGGGTCCAGGCTGGGGCCTTTGGGCACCGCCCAGCTTTTAAGCACGCCGTCGAGTTCCAGGCGAAAGTCATAGTGCAGGTTGCGCGCGTCATGTTTTTGGATCACGAACGTCAGCGCCGACGCCTTGCGTTTGCCCGCAGGTGCTTCGCCTGCGGGCTCTGCAGTGATCTTGAAGTCGCGCTTGCGGTTGTACTCGCTCAAGGGTTTCGACATGGCGGTTGCCCTGAATCAGGAGGCCTTGGTGGATTTCTTCGCCGCAGGCTTTTTGGCAGGCTTGCCCGCCAGGCTGCGTTTGAGCAATTCCGTCAGGTCGAGCACATCAGCGGACTTGCGCTCTTCGCCACCTTTAGGGGTTTCCACGTCTTCGATCTTGCCGGCCTTGGCCTTCTTCTTCACCAGCGCCATGATCTTTTCCTGAAAGCTGTCGCGGTACTCGCCGGGCTGCCAATCCGCACTCATGTCTTCCACCAGGCGCTTGGCCATGTCCAGTTCACCCTTGGCGAGAGTGGGCTTAGTCACGTCGCTGCTCAATTCAAGTTCGTCAAGGCTGCGCACCTCGGCGGGCCAGCGCAGCATCACCAGCACCAGCGCCGATTCCAGTGGCATCAACGCCGCCAGGTGTTGCTTGGTGTGCAGCACCACATTGGCCAGAGCGACCTTGCGGGTTTTCTTCAGGGTTTCACGCAGTAGCGCATAGACCTTGCCGCCGCGTTTATCCGGCGCGAGGAAGTAGGGCGTGTCGATGTTTTGCAGCGGGATCTGATCACTGTCGACAAACGCGATAATTTCGATGGTTTGGGTCGACTCAGGGTGCGCCGAGCGAATCTCCTCTTCGCTGAGGACCACGTAGCGGCCTTTCTCGAAGGCCACGCCCTTGACGATATTTTCCTTGGTCATTTCCTTGCCGGTGACCTTGTTGATGCGCTTGTAGCCCACCGGGTCCATGGTGCGTTTATCCAGCCAGTCAAAGTCGACGCCCTGGGAGGACGTCGCCGAGACCAGTGAAACCGGGATATGGACCAAGCCGAAACTGATTGCGCCTTTCCAGATTGCCCGCGGCATGTGTGCGATTCCTTAAGTAGTCCCTGTGTTCAGGTGACTCGCTGACGCGAGCAAAAGTTTCGACGCACGGATGCGCGGACAGATCGTGTTACACCTGATGAGAAAGTATTTAGTGTCACAGGCCGAACCCAAGGCGTAGCGTGTTATCGAAAGCACGTACTACTTGTCCCGGAGAGACTTCGTCATGAACAGCTGCATGCGTCATCTCGCAGTGCTTGCATTGGGCCTGGCATTTGTTCCACTCGCCCAAGCGCAAACCCTGCCGGGTCGTAGCGACTCCAACAACAGTCCAATTCATCGGGCTAACCCCAACAGCATGCAGGGCACCCAGCCCAATGCGCCGGCCACGCGAGGGATTCAGACCGGGCCGACCAGCCCCGCACCGACCGTGGAAAACGGTGGCATCGGCAATCGCTATCCCAAGCGCGATGCGCCCCCGAGCCGCCCTTCGACCGAAACCAAAGCCCCCACTTATGATGCCAACGGCAATCGCCGGTAAGGATTTCGCCTTATGTTCGTACGCAAAACCCTGTTAGCGGCCATCTGTGCCAGCGTGATTCTTCCTCTGTCGGCGGTGTATGCCGCCGACGCCCAGCAGTTTCCCAGTGAGCAAGGCAGCATCACCGCTACGCCGATCGCCAAGGGCCTTGATCATCCCTGGGCCGTCGCGTTTCTGCCGGACAAGCAAGGCTTCCTGGTCACCGAACGCCCAGGCCACCTGCGATTTATCAGCCCGGACGGCAAGCTTTCGGCGCCACTGACGGGCGTGCCCCAGGTGTGGGCCAAGGGCCAGGGCGGGTTGCTCGATGTGGTGCTGTCGCCAGACTTCAAGCAGGACCGCATGGTTTACCTGTCGTACGCAGAAGGCGGCGGCGAAGGCGGCAAGGCCGGCACCGCCGTGGGGCGTGGGCGTCTGGCCGATGACTTGAGCGGTTTGCAGGACTTCAAGGTGATCCTGCGTCAGGAACCCAAACTGTCCACCGGCAATCACTTCGGCTCGCGCCTGGCGTTTGACCGTGATGGCTACCTGTTTGTGACGTTGGGTGAGAACAACGACCGGCCGACGGCGCAGGATCTGGACAAGCTGCAAGGCAAGGTGGTGCGGATCTTCCCGGATGGTCGTGTGCCGGATGACAACCCCTTTGTCGGCCAGTCGGGTGTGCGGCCGGAGATTTGGTCCTACGGTCAGCGCAATCCTCAGGGGCTGGCGCTGAACCCCTGGAGTGGCACCATTTGGGAGAACGAACATGGCCCGCGTGGCGGGGATGAAATCAATATCATCGAGCGTGGCAAGAATTATGGTTGGCCGCTGGCGACCCACGGCATCAACTATTCCCTGACGCCGATTCCCGAGGCCAAGGGTAAGACCGTAGAAGGCACGGTGCCGCCTCATCACGTGTGGGAGAAATCTCCCGGCATCAGTGGCATGGCGTTTTATGACGCTGACCGGTTCAAGCCTTGGCAGCACAATCTGTTCATCGGGGCGTTGGCGAGTCAGGAGCTGATTCGTTTGCAGTTTGACGGTGACAAGGTGATTCACGAGGAGCGGTTGCTTGGGGACTTGAAGGCACGCATTCGCGATGTGCGGCAAGGGCCTGATGGTTATTTGTACGTGCTGACGGATGAGGATAAAGGGGTGTTGTATCGCGTGGGGTTGAATCAGGATTAGTGGGTTCCGCTCCAGCAGCAGGTCCCTTTTTTTGAACCGCCCCAAAAGAGTCCGAGATGTAAGGAGATCCAAATGTGGGAGCGGGCTTGCTCGCGAATGCGGTGTGTCAGCCACTGAATTCATCAACTGGCACACCGCATTCGCGAGCAAGCCCGCTCCCACATTGACCTCGGTTTTGGTCTTAGACCCAACTCTTTCAAGGTCTTTGGACAGAACAGGCGATAAGTACTCTGTGGCGAGCGGGCTTGCCCCGCGTTGGGTTGCGAAGCAGCCCCAAAAACAGCAGCCGAAGAATGCCTGACTCACCGCATTTCTCCTTTTAGGGTCGCTTCGCAACCCAACGCGGGGCAAGCCCGCTCGCCACAGGGATCGTGTTCGCCCTACCAGACAGAGTTCCAAAGACCTTGAAAGGTTTTGGTCTTAGACCTTAAGCCTAAACACCCATCAGCTCTTAGAGCCCCAACTCAGACAGCCCCGGATGATCATCCGGTCGCCGCCCCAACGGCCAATGAAACTTGCGCTCACTCTCCTTGATCGGCAGGTCGTTGATGCAGGCAAAACGATTGGCCATCAACCCGTTTTCGTCAAACTCCCAATTCTCATTGCCGTACGAGCGAAACCAGTTTCCCGAATCGTCGTGCCATTCATAGGCATAACGCACTGCAATCCGGTTACCGTTAAATGCCCACAGTTCCTTGATCAACCGATAATCCAGTTCTTTGGCCCATTTACGCGTCAGAAACCCCTTGGCCTCTTCGCGGTTATGCGCGAACTCGGCACGGTTACGCCATTGCGTGTCCAGGGTGTAGGCCAGAGACACCCGTTGCGGGTCCCGGGAATTCCAGCCGTCTTCGGCCAGGCGCACTTTTACGATGGCGGACTCACGGGTAAACGGCGGCAGGGGTGGACGTGTTTCAGCAGTAGAGGTCATTCGGCATCTCCTTCATACACTACGGTTTAATCGAGCGTTGCGAGGCGTGTGGGCTCACAGTCCCAGTAGCTTTCGCGCCATGCATTGGGCGTTATCTGCGGCGGTGATATCACCCATCACCAGGGCGACGGTAATGGCGCCATCGATCAGTATCAGCAGTTGCGCGGCCTGCCGCTGCGGGTCGGAGGTGCCGTGGGCTTCACACAGTTCAAGGGCGTACTCGAACAGTTTCTGTTTATGCGCCTTGGCCAGCAGGCGCACCGGGTCTTGCGGGTTGCCGGTTTCGCCACTGGTGTTGATGAAGGCGCAGCCGCGAAAATCCGCCGAGCCAAACCAGGCCTTGAGGGCACTGAACACTGCCAACAGGCGTTCACCGCTGCCTTCGCTGCGCTCCACTTCGTCACGCAGCCACTGCATCCAGCGTTCGTCGCGGCGTTGTAACGCGGCAATCACCAGTTCGTCTTTATTGGCGAAGTAGCGATAAATACTGTTGCGCGAGACACCGGCGGTTTTCACCAACAAATCCATGCCAGTGGCGGCGATGCCATGGCGATAGATTAACTTTTCGGTGACGTCGAGGATAACGTCGCGGGTTTCATTACTGATTATATCGTTCATGATTTAGACAGTAGAACGATCGTTATTCTTGGTCAATTAAATTTTTTCCATGCCGCGCGGCGAGACCTGAGCACCCCCATGGTGTAAGCTCGGGGCCTCTTCGGATTCGACCCATTGCGAGCCTTATGCCGTCGTTCTTCAAACGCTCCCTGTTGCCCAAACTGCGCGGTTTTCAATTGTCCCCCGATGCCATCGAGGTGCTGCCCAGCGCCGATGCCTATCGCCGTTGCCTGCTGGAAAAAATCCCCCAGGCCACACAGCGCATCTACATCGTTGCGCTGTACTTGCAGCAGGACGAAGCGGGGCAGGAGATCTACGATGCCTTGCACGCCGCCAAGGCTGCCCGGCCAGCGTTGGACATTGTGGTGGTGGTCGACTCGCTGCGGGCCCAGCGCGGTTTGATTGGCGCCGGCAAGCAGCCAGGCAACAGCGCCTGGTATCAGGCCATGACCCAGTCCCACAGCAGTGAAGTGCCGGTGTATGGCGTGCCGGTGCAAACCCGCGAGCTGTTCGGCGTGCTGCACCTCAAGGGTTTTGTGATCGACGACAGCGTGCTGTACAGCGGCGCCAGCCTGAACAATGTGTACCTGCACAAGTTCGACAAGTACCGGTTTGACCGCTATCACCTGATCCATAGCCAGCCGCTGGCAGATTCGATGCAGCACCTTATCGAGCATGGCCTGGTCGCGTCCAAGGCGGTGCATCGCCTTGACCTGCCGAACCCGCCGACTACCCGCAGCCTGCGCAACGATATCGGTGACCTGCGCAGCCGTTTGAAGCACGCCGCCTACGACACCACGGCGGGGCAATTGCCCAATGGCCATCTGTCGGTGAGCCCGTTACTCGGGGTAGGCAAGAACAATGCTTTGAGCCGCGTCATTCTCGAATTGATCGCCAGCGCCCAACACCAGCTGACCATTTGCACGCCTTACTTCAACCTGCCATTGCCGGTGACCCGGGAAATCAACCGCGCCCTGGCGCGCGGTGTGAAGATCGACATCATTGTCGGTGACAAAACCGCCAACGATTTCTATATCCCGCCCAGCGAGCCGTTCAAGGTGATTGCCGCGCTGCCGTACCTGTACGAAATCAGCCTGCGCCGCTTTGCCAAACGCCATCAACCCATGATCGAAAGCGGCCAGTTGAACCTGCACCTGTGGCACGACGGTGACAACTCCTATCACCTTAAAGGCATGTGGGTCGACCAGCGTTACACCTTGCTCACCGGCAACAACCTCAACCCGCGTGCATTCCGCCTGGACCTGGAAAACGGCCTGTTGATCGATGATCCGCAGGGGCAATGGCTGGCGCCGCGCCGCCTCGAACTGGCGCAGATTTTCCAGCACGCCACGCGCATCGAGGGTTACCAGCAATTGCAGACACTGGTGGACTATCCGCCAGCGGTCGGCAAGTTCCTGCGCCGGGTGAGCCGGGTGCGCATCGAGCGGTTGCTATACCGCATTCTGTAGCCGTTTAGCTGCGTCTTGCTGAGACCGCGCCCGGACGGGCGCGGGATGTTGATGCTTGGGATTTTCCTTACACCGCCGTCAGAGTCGGAGTCTTAAGGTCGCCTGTGCTGCTCTGGATTTAGAGCAGTAGCTTCATCCATCCAAACTCAGTGGGAGAGTCGTTATGCCAATTTCCGGCATTAGTGCTTCCAGGACGTTTAATTTCAGGGATGTTATCAACTCGCAAGCCTCGGATACGCTGGCCGCAGAGCCAGAGACCCGCGCCAAACGCAGCCCGCCGCAGGGTACAACCCCACAGAAAAAAAGGCCCGGTTGGGCTTTTCTACCGCAAACCGCCCGCAGCAAAAGGCTCACGCCACTCGGCGACCGCAAACTGCAAGACGCCCTCAGTGGTGCGGCCTTCGGCGCGACCGCAGACAAGCGCGTGCATGTGCCGACCACCGCGAGCATTTTTCCCGCCTTTGACGCCTATCGCAGCACAATCAACAGCCCTCAAGCCGCCGCCTGGTTCCTCAAGCAAGGCTTGGACATGTCCACGGTTGTCGTTAAACCCGACTCAGTGTCGGGCAACGTCACGCGCGATGGCGTCACCCGCCTTGCAACGTTCACCCCCACGGATGCATCTGGATGGTGGCGGCTCAGCCCCCGAATCAACGCCGCTGCGGCGGCCCTTGATGTACAAGGCACGGGGTTGCCTTACATCAACGAAGGCAGCGATATGCTGTCGCGCAACACGGTTTTACAGGCGTATGGCATCAAACCTCCCGCCAGCGACAGTGATCTTTGGCGAGTACAAAGTGAACTCGCCGCATCGGATTGGTTTTCTCTGCCGGCCAACACCAAGGCTCAACTTGAGCAACGGATACTCACCGCCAGAGCCCTGGTCGACACCCTCGACGAGCGCAGGAGCCTGGCCAGTCAGCTGGGCGCACTGCTGGGCGACAAGCCTGACGATGAGGCAATCACACTGGCCGGAATTCAGGCGCAGATTGGCAGCAGTTCACCGCTTGCCAGCAAGGCGGCGGCGACTGCTCCGATCGAGGCCGTGCTGCAAGCGCACGCCCTGGCGTTGCCGAAAACGGCGGGAGAGCTGCGCAACGCCATCCGTTGGCTCAACGCCTCGCTGCCGCCGGCGCCGGCCTTGGGCAACTATGCGCAACTGATCTCAAGCCCATGGGCGCCGGGCGGTTTGTCTGGCCCCGACAAGGATTACCTGGCCGGGTTGAGCGATACGGACCCTGCTCACCGAAATCCGTCACGGGATTTGCTGTCGGCGGGCGTTGCCAACACGGGCTCCGTTGATGAACTGCGTACCCACGCTGAGTCTTTTATCACCCAGGCGCTCTATCGAGGCCGTCCGCAGGCGACGTGGGCGCACATTGCAGCGAGTCGACAGTTCCTGCCAGCGTCTGGCGAGCAAGGGCTCTCGACGGACGAAATCCAGCAGTGGGCCATGGCGGCGATCATGCTGCAGATTGACCCCCAAGCGCCCGGTGAGCCTGGGTTCATCGCCGGTTATGACATTTACCAGCCCGCCAACAATGGCCGCTCCCTTGCCGCCGTGCGCGAGGACATAGAAGCGCACCTCGCGCAAAAGTTGGGCGCCGATGCCAAGGTGGCTCCGCTGGTGGCGCATTTGTTCCTGGCGAGCGCTGCCCCGGAGTTTCTGGTTCCGGGCGTCTCGCCCACATTGCGCATGGGCACCACCGAATGGGCAGACTTGCGCCTGGGCGTCGCATTCGCCGAGCGTCAGGGCGGGCCGGGGTGTTCTCGTGCCATGAATTACCAGGAAATCCTTTCCCTCACGCGGTTGGACCCCCGTTCGCCGGAAGAGGCCGCCGTGCTGGATAACTACGCGATGGCGGCTCTGCTCGACTGGGGCATGATGCAGGGGCTCTACACCAAGCCGGTAGACGGCGTTTACACCCCCCAGCATTACCAAAAGGCTGCCAATGCCTTTGAGTCCCAGCGCGGGCAACTGCTTCAGGCCCTTGAGGCATTCAAGACGCCGCTGCCGACTCGACGGGACTTGGCCATCGCTCAATTGCACACGGCGTTTCCAGAGTACAGCGTCCAACAGCTGCAAGGGCTGCGAGTGCACATCGCAGACCCGAATGAGCGGCGCAGCATGAAGCTGTCGGAGCCCAGAACCCGCTCCCTGGTTGAAACCTACATGACCGGGGACCTGAAAAAGGACCGCTGGATGCTGTTGGCGCCGGGTGAGCAACCGCCTCAACTGACGAAACCGAAAACCCCTTACGCGGCTGCGATAGGGCTTAGCCCGGCTGATAAAGCCGCCGTGGAGCGCAATGTGCAGGCCTTGAACGTCAAGATCGACACATTGCCGGATGTGCAAGCCAGGGTTGGCGCAGAAGTCGACGCTTACCTGTCCAGGCTTAAACAGGGCCTGAGTACCGTGACCCGTCAGATGATTGCCAACTTGCCGCTGGCTGATCGTCAGGCGCTGGAACTGGGCAGTGTTGAGTTGTTTGCCTTGCGCGAGCAAACCGACAGCGTGCCCACGGTGGATCAGACGCCGGGGCAGGTGGAGGAACGGCGAGGGCGCAAAGGCACGGTGATGCGTTGTGAATACAACGGGGTGATTCGCTACTTCGAAGTCTTCCCGGACAAGATGCTGATCATCAAACGCGAGGGTCTACCCGATACATTGAACCTGGGCGGCACCTTGCACGATCACCCAAAAACCTATGGCCCATGGGCGCCAACCACCACTCAGTTGCAGAACGGGGCGGTGGAACCTTTCGATTTCACAGCCTACAGCACAGACGCTCTGCCCAGGTCCGGCACGACGTCGCCGGGCATCATCATCGATAAACTCGGTGACACCCTGCCCGCAGCGCCAACGGCAGTGACGGGGGATGAGGCCAGCGTTGTGCCCAATAGCTTTACCTCTGAGCGCAGTCAGGCGATTGTCGACCGCATCATGCAAGGCAACTTTATCCATCACCGAGACACGGTGTTGAGCGCCGCCGAAGGTAAGTTGCCTCTTGAGCAACGTCGCGAGGTATTAAGCCGCAACGACAGCATTCTGCTGGGCATGATTCCTTTTGTAGGCGCAATCATGGATCTGACCAAGGGCAATTGGGTCGAGGGCACACGCGGCCTGATAATTGACACTGTCGGCGCCTGGGTGGGCGGCGCTGGCGCGACGCTTGGGCCGTTGGTGAAATCCACCAAAGTCGTTGCGCCTTTCGGTGCCAAGGCTTTTCGTGTGCTGGAAAAGGGCGTTGCCGTGGTCAGTGGGTTTTTGAACCCGCTGGATGGTTCGGCCGATCTGCTGTTCGCCGGCGCAAAAGGGATTTTTTCCGTGCCCAAACTGTTGAGCAAGGGGCCAAAGCCAGCCATGTTGAAGACGTTGGGCGGCGTGGAGGAAAAGCTGCGCACCTACCTCGGCGTGAGCAGCGGGGTTCAACAACGGGCGGCGTCCCAAAGCGCACGGCCGCAGGCTGCTACTTCCGACGGGCAATATCATGGGATCAGTGTAAAGGCGATGCAGGTGGATGGCCTTTGGTATGCGACTGATCCGAAAACCGGGCTGCCGGTGGGTACGCCGCTGGAAGGGTTTTTCACCATTTGACGCCATCACGACGCTCAACATGACCCAGGCCTGATTCAGGCCTGGGTTTTTTTTGAACGGATAGGTCGGAATATGCTTTTCAGTAACGTTCAGCTTTCCGTGTTGCGCATTCGGACGACTCCTACAGGCCCGAATGATATGACCTCATAGGCTCCCGGTTGATGGTTCTTAAGGACAAGAACTCTTGCGATTTCAACCGTTAAGAGAACTTGAAATGTCTGTAAACACTGTAAGTAACACCGTCATGCCTGCTCGTATTCCGACGATAGGCAACGCCAGCAACTCAACGCATCAACCGGCCCCTGCACCAGGGCCGCAGGACGGCCCTGGCGAGACTGGGCAGTCGGTGGTCTCGGGCGTCCCAAGACATCGGGATGGACAGCTCACCCAATTAAAACTCGAACAATCACTGCCACGCCTCAAGCGTGAGGTTTCGTCCGAAACGCCCACTCACGTCGCTGATACCGAGCGTAAAAGCCCGGTTTTCCCTGCTCCCTCCGCTGCCAAAAAAGCGGACGATAAAGCGCGCAAAGCCCTCGCTCACTGGCTCAAAACCGGCAAACTCAACGCCAACCCCATCCCTTCAAACTCATCTATCAAGCCCTTTGTCGAGGCCTACAAGGACGCCCTGCGTGAGCCACAGGTGCAGGCCTGGTTGAAATCAAAAGGCCTGGACTTGTCGACCGTGCGAGTCTTCAGCGACGCGGTTGAGGGGGCGGTGGTTGTCGACGGGGTAAAGCAAGTTCGCAGGTTTACCACGACAGACGGCTCTGGCTGGTGGGAGGTCGGCGCCAAGGTCACCGAAGCGGTGAAGGCACTGCATCCCGGTTATATCGGGGTTTCGTTGCCACTTGAAAAAACCGGCGAGTTCCTCGACGCAAACGTGCTGTTTGGTTTTTACGGTGTTGAAGCGCCAAATAGCCACGATGACAGAAAGAAGATTTCCAAGAAGCTCCACAAGGAAGGTTGGCCGGCGATAACCGACGAAAAACGCAGCCTATGGAACGAGCAATTCAACACACTCCAGCAAAAAATCAGTGATGACGATGTTCGGTCGCGCCTGGCGTCACAACTGCAAGCGCTGCTCGAGGAGAAAGTCGGGACAGAGGCATTCGATTTGAGCGCGGAGCGCGCAGTCGTGTATCCGCAATCGTCTTTGGCGCAAAAAAGCCAAGTGCCGCGTGAGCGTTTTGTCGAATGGTTGGACGCGCCGCTGTTCAAGGCGTTTATCAAGAAAATCGGGTACGGCGGGAGTGAAAACGACTACAGGATATCCGACGGAACGCTCGAGCTGCGTCGTGGTTCCGGCAACAATTGGATTTCCTTGCAACCCTATCTGGACGATGAGATCAACAAGGTCATGGTGGGCGGTAGCCCGGACGAAAAAGCCGCGATCAACCGTTTCAGTCAGCAATTTGATCAGTTGGTGGCCTTCAGTAGAACCACCGGGAATACCTTGTATGCGTCGGCGACATACGACGTACGCCAGGTGCTCGAGTTTTCCGGGCTGGGTTGCCCCGGTACGGCCACACAACTGAACTCAGCGATTGGCTGGCTGGCCACTAAGCTGCCGCCAGCCCCTGTGGTGGGTGATTACGCCGGCCTGTCGCCTTATAGCTGGGAGCCGGGCGCGCTGTCGCCCGGTGATGTGGCGCTGCTCAAAGAACAGTCGACGCAGGCCGGATCGGTCACCCAATTGTTGGTCAGCCATTTGGCGCGGCACGACGTGCCGAATGATCCGCACCTGGAACTTCAAGTGTTCTTCGACTCACCGGAAGCCGTCGCCAAGGCGCAGGAACTGGCAGGTGTGTTGAAGTTGGCCGAGGTGGCTGATGGCAAGGTGCTCTCGAGAGCCACCCGTCATCAGCTGTTGGCCTGCGCCATCAAGGCTGGCGTCACTGCTGAAATGCCCGGTAAACCTGGAGTGGTGGCCGGATACGCGCTCTATCAGCCGGGCAACCTTGGCCGCACCCTGAATGAGGTGCGAGCCGACGTCGAAACCCACTTGCAACGCCAGGGTGCCAATGCCAAGACGGCGCCGCTGATTGCCCATATGCTGCTGGCACAGGCGGCGCCTGAGTTCTTGATCAACCCTGACCCCAACATTTCGTCAGATGCCCCGGCAGCGCTGAAACTGTCACCCGGGCAAGTCAGCATCGGTTCGACGTCCTGGATGAACCTGCGTCTTGGCTGTGCCATGGCTGATGCGCTCGGTGGCAAAGGCAGTTCGCGGTCACTGAACATTACTCAGGCTCAAGCCCTTGCACGGCTCAGTCCTATGGGAGCCGAGCAAGAACAGCTGATCAAGAGCCTTGGGGTGCCTCCGTTGCTCGATTGGGCCGTGATGAATGGCGTATTCCCCAAGACCTCGGATGGGCGTTATTCGCCAGGCGATTACACAGCGGCTGCGCAGGCGTTCACAGACCGGGAGAGAGGCGTCTATGACGCCTTCCAGAGCATGACGAGCGAGCCTCCCAGCCGAACAAACCTGCTGGTAGATCAACTGGCAATACTGTTCCCTGAGATGACCAAAGATGAGATTCGTACATTCAAGCTTGAGCTTGTTACCGATACTCCTTTTAACCCACGCCAGCACGGGCACCTGGAAACCCGTCAGCCGCTGTTAACCGAATTGCTTTTGACCGGGCAAACCAAACAGGACCCGCTTTTTGTCTTTCAGAAGTGGCTGAACGAACTGTTCTCCGGCGAGAAAAAATACACCTTCACTCACCCGCTTATTTCTCAGGAAACTTTCAACGAGCGCATCAAAAAACTGCCGGATATCGCCCCCATGGTGACGCCAGCTGTGGATAAATACCTGGCCGACAGTCGAACTGCACAAGAAACCATGGTTCGGCTGACGATCGCCAATGCACCGCTGGACGTGCGCAAAGCGCTGGAAGCGGGCGATGTAGAAATCTTCACCTTGCGTGACGAGACCGGAAAAACTCTGGATGAGGACCAGGGCGCCGACTCGAAGGTGTTTGAAAAACGCGCCAAGCAAGGCGTGCTGTTGCGCTATAAAACCCCAGGGACACCGGACGGGTATACCTACCTCGAGATGTTCCCAGGCTCTTTGAAAATAGAAAAGCGACACCTGCCGTTCTCCAGCCTGAAACTGAATGGGGAAATTCAAAACATCCAGGTACCTTTTAATGTTTTCGCCTACACCATGGAAAATTTTCGAAAGGCGACCCCGGTGGACTTTGACCTGCGGGCTTACCAAACAGGTGACGCACCCCGCCCTGGAGTGCGTACGAACGCAATCATCGAAAAGTTCGGAAAGACGCTGCCGGGGCGCACTCAGCCCCCGCGCTTTGCGACGTCGTCGGAGCATGCCCCAAACAGTTGGTCCTCGACTAAAACCCGCGATATTGCAAAAGCGATTGTTGATGCCACGTTCGATGTAAAACGCGAAGCGTTGATGGAATACGCCAACAAGCCCACAGCACTTCAGCGAAGACGCACCTACCCGTTCGATTCCGGACAGGTCTTTACCCGGGAGAACCTGAGAACGGTGCTAAGCCTTATCCCGTTTGTCGGCGGGATTGCCGACATAGCCGACGGTAAGTTGGCGGCGGGGCTCACGGGGCTGGTGATTGACTTTGCATCGTTCGCGGCGACGGGCGGGCTCCCAGGCGCCGCAAAATTTTTCCGGGGTCTCAAGGCAGTTGTCCGGTTTAACAACCGTGCATTCGGCGTGCGGGAGGTGAAGGGCGCCTCGCCGTTTTTCCGCAGTGTGTTCAACCCTTTCGATGGTTCGCTTGATGTAATCAGGTCTGGCCCTAAATTGGCAAAGGCAGCCAGGAAGATACTGGCGGGTGAGAGGGTTGTTGTGAGCGAGGGCTTTTTTCTGACGACTACTGCGTTTGAGAAGTGTCGCTGGGGCGTGGGAGCCTTCGATACCCTGGTTCCTGAGACCTTGGGTGAAGCCGCGAGTAAGTACCCGGGGAGCCAGACTGGCTATAGTCAAAACTGTGCGGTCTACGCCGTGCAGATAAACGCCAAATGGTACGCGATTGACCCTGCCACTCAAAAACCCACCGGAGCACCGCTTGAAGACTTCCAGCCGGATGCTCCCGTGAGCTAAATGTTGGTCGCCCCTCGGTCGCGCAGTGCGCGATACGAGGGAGCAGGTCAGTTCAGGCCCAATTTGCCACGCAGGGTCGACAGGTCTTCCGCGAGGGTGTTGACCGGACCCACCAGCGCCTTGCGGTCGTTTTCCTTGACCTTGTCGTAGGTCTCATACCCGCCATCCTTGGTTTTGTACTTGGCGAGTATTTTGTCCACGGCGGCGAAATTCTTGTCGACCTTGGCCAGGAAGGCTTTGTCTTGTTTCTCGATCTGGCCACGGAACAGGTCGACGATTTTCTTCGCACCGTCGATGTTGCCCTGGAAGTCATACAGGTCGGTGTGGCTATAACGGTCTTCTTCACCGGAGATTTTGGTGGCAGCGACTTCTTCGAGCAGCGCTGCAGCACCGCCGACGACTTTTTCAGGCGGGAAGGTCAGGCCGTCAACGCGGGTTTTGAGGTCGTTGACGTCGGTGTTGAGCTTGGCGGTCAGCGCTTCCAGGCCTTTGGTGGTCTTCTCGGAGAACAACACGTATTCGATGCGGTGAAAACCGGTGAAGTCTTCAGCGGTCACGCCTTTTTCGTGGTCGTCGACACGCGAATCAATGGAGGCGTCGAGGTCGCTGAACAGCTCGGCGATCGGCTCGATGGACTCATAGTGCACGCGGGTCGGTGCGTAGAGCTTTTGCGCTGTGGCCAAGTCGCCCTTGTTGATGGCGTCGGTGAAGGCTTGGGTCTGGGTGACCAGCTCGCCGATTTCTTCGGTGACGTAAATCTTGTAGTCCGACACCGGGCCTACCAGGTCCAGCGGTGCGGTAGCGGCGAACGCTGCCAGCGGCGAAAGGGTCATTAACAACGACAACGCAATAGTCGACTTCTTCATGGGACGGTATCCGCTCTGGTTTGTTTTAGGTGTTGGCAGTGGTTTGAGGATGCGTTGCAGCGAGCAGCGTGCGCCCAATGAAATCCTTGGGCCCTGCGACACCTGGCAAGGTGAAGAAATACCCGCCGCCGACCGGCTTGAGGTATTCCTCCAGGGGCTCGCCGTTGAGCCGGGTTTGCACGCTGATAAAGCCTTTCTCCAGGTCAGCCTGGTAGCAGATGAACAACAGCCCCATGTCCAGCTGACCGTTTTTGTTGACGCCGTTGGAGTAGTTGAACGGCCGACGCAGAATCAGGTTGGCCTGGGTCTGCGGGGTGCGCGGGTTGGCCAGGCGGATGTGGGCATCGAGCTTGGTCAACTTGCCTTCCGGGTCCTTGCTGTAATCGGGAACCTGGGTTTCTTTATCGCCATCCATCGGTGCGCCGGAAGGCTTGACGCGGCCGATGATGCTTTCCTGCTCTTGCAGCGGAGTACGGTCCCAGCGCTCGACGAAGTTGCGGATGATGCGCACCACTTGATAGCTGCCGTTGGCCGCCCAGGCCGGTTCTTCGCTTCCAGGTTGCACCCAGACAATCTGGTCCATGGCCTTGTTATCGGTGGAGTTCGGGTTGGCCGAACCGTCACGAAAACCGAGGAAATTGCGCGCACTTTGTGCCGGCTCGCCAGGTTTGACGGGTGCCTGGGGCGGCACGCTGCCTTCCTGCTTCCAGCGCACCAGCAGCAGGTCGGGCAGGTTTTTGACGATGTCGCGCAGGGCGTGAATGTTGGTATCAGTGGTGTTAGAGCAAAACTGCAGGCTCAGGTCGCCGTGGCACTGCGCCGGTTCCAGTGCGTCATTGGGAAAGCCGACCATGCGGCTCAGGCGCTTGGGCTTGACCGCCGTCAGGCCGAAGCGCTCATCGAACAGCGACTCGCCAACCGACACGGTGATGGTCAGGTTATCCGGCGTGACCACCGGGCCGAGGATGCCGGAATCGGTGGGCGGCAGTTTCGGATCGACTTGCGGCACGGGGCCGCCGGTCATCAGGAACGCGATGCGCTCGTTCAAGGTGCGAAACAGGCGTTCGAGGTCGTCGCGGTCGCTGGCCAGTACATCGAACGCCACCATCATGCCGCACGCCGGGCGCGGCGTGACGATGCCGGTCTGGTGCTTGCCGAAAAAGTCGTGGTGGTCCTGGGTCTTGTCACTGCGCGGCGCCGTGGTGACCTGTTCGGCGGCGGCTGCCAGCGCAGGGCAGGTCAAGGTGCTGCCGGCAATCGCGGCGCCGGTCGCGGCCATGCCCAACAAGACACGGCGGCGCTGAAGGTTAAGCTGTTCTGAATCACTCATCTGTGCGGTCGTCTTCACTGCAGGCCGGAAAGGCCAAGGGCGGGGTCGATTCCATCGAGTGCAACGGCCAGAGCCTTGGCCTTGTCGGCGATCTGCTTACGCTGATCGGCCGTAACGCTGTCGTACGCGCTGTAGCTGTTATTGACTTTGAACCCGTCGAGTTCGGCATCGAACGCGGCGAGGGCGCTGTCGATCTTCGGCAACAGGTCGTCGGCGGATTGGGTCAGCAACGGGCGCATCAGCTCGACCACTTTGTGCGCAACGTCGAGGTTGGCCGCGAAACCGTTCAGGTCGATATGGCTGTAGCGTTCCTCTTCACCGCTGGCGGCGCGCACCTCGGCCAGGCTGTTGAGGTTGCGCACCACGATGCTCACCAGTTGCTCCGGTGGCAGCGACTGAGCCAGCAGCTGCGCCTTGAGGGTGGTTACGTCGGCGACCAGGCGCTGCGCAATCGGCGCCAGGCCGTCGAGGCTGCGTTGCTGGAACAGGCTGTACTCAATGCGGTGGAAGCCGCTGAAGGCCGGGTCCTGCTCGCGCTGTTCAAAGTAGTCGGCGCGGGCGTTGATCGCGTTGTCCAGCTCGGCGAGGCGTTGAGCTGCCGGCGCCAGGCGCTGGTAAGCCTCACGGGCTGGCACATACAGCGCCTGGGCCTGGGCGATGTCGCCGGCATCGATGGCGTGTTGCAGCGCCGTCGCCGCCTTGACCAGCGCACTGCCTTGGCCGCTCAGGTACACGCGAAATTCCGACAGCGGGCCAATAAACGCCACCATCGACGGCTTCGCCTTGGCCTGGGCGTCGGACTCGGCGGTCGGGGTCACATGCAAGGTGCCGCGCGGGTTGCTGAGCAGGCCGCAGGTGATTGCGTAGTCGCCGGGCAACAGGTTGGCATTGATGATTTGGCTCAGGCCAGGGGCGATATTTTCCCGCTCCTCGATCACCAGCACGCCGTCGAGAATTTCCCACTCCACCGCGCGGTCGGAGCGGTTGATGATGCGAAAGCTCGCATGCCCGGCGGGCACAGTCAGCGCGTTGGGCTCGCAGGCATGGTCGTGAATCGTCACGGTGATTTCATTGCTGTTGGTTTGGCGCTTGGCCGCCGCCAGTTGCGAGGCGTAGTAGAACAGGCCACCGGCGGCGATCATCACGACCACCGAGCCGGCCACCGCCCAGCGCAGGGCGCGGGCAGGCGGAGCCGGTTGAGGAGTTGGGTTGGACAAGAGACGGTCCTTACTGGCTGGAAACGGAAGAGGTGTTGGCAACAGGCTTGGGCGGCGCTGAGGGCAGGAAAAACATCACCAGCGCCACCACCAGGTAAATCAGATAGGCGCCCAGGGTGCTCACGGTCGGCGCCTCCTGGTAGCCGAACATCCCGGCGAGCACCGAACCCAGCGGGCTGTCCATCGGCAGCACGGCGCTGAAGTCAAACAGTACGGTTTGCAGGTGGTTCCACACCCCGGCTTCGTGCAGTGCCTGCACCGAGTTGGCGAGAATGCCGGCGGCCACAACCAGAATGAACAGGCCAGTCCAGCGGAAGAACGCCCCGAGGTTCAGGCGCATGCTGCCGGAATAGATCAGGAAACCGACGATGATTGCCAGGATCAGGCCGAGCAGGGCGCCAATCGGCGCGCCCGGGCCTTCGCTCTGCTGGAACACGGCGAGCAGGAAGAACACCGTTTCCAAACCTTCGCGGGCCACGGCGAAAAACACCATGGCAATCAGCGCGAACACCTGGTGCTTGGAGCCGGCCAGGGCGTGGTCCAGGGATTCATGCAGGGAATGCTTGATGGACCGCGCGACTTTGCGCATCCAGAACACCATGGAACTGAGAATGCCCACGGCGACAAGGCCGACCACGCCTTCAAACAGTTCCTGTTGTTTTTGCGGAAACTCAGCGCTGACCAGCTCCAGGCCACCACCGACCAGCAACGCCAGCGCGGCGGCGAGGAACACGCCGACCCACACGGCGGGCATCCACTGACCACGGCCGGTCTGTTGCAGGTAACTGGCGATGATGCCGACGATCAACGCGGCTTCAATGCCTTCGCGCAGCATGATTAGAAAGGGAACAAGCATTCAGCACCGCATCAAGACTGTTGGGATGCTAATTTGTAACATAATGATACTCATTACTAAACAGTCAATGTTGACCTTTGCTGAACCGTTGCTGAACGGTGGTGGCGGAGCGCAACCACCCTTATGATGCACGCCACGTTTATGCAGAGCTGAATAGCCGAATTCCCATGGCGGAAAAAGACACCATCTCCATCCACCTTGTGCGCGAAGCGTTGTTGCAGAGCTGCGCGCCGGGTGCGGCGACGCTTGAGGCCTTGGGCAAAGTCGGAATCGACCCGGCCTTGCTCGCGCTGCCCGCTGCACGCGTGCCGGCCACGGCGTATGCCCGCCTGTGGCGCCTGCTGGCGCGGCGTATGGACGATGAGTTTTTTGGCATGGACCCGCGCAAGCTCAAGTCTGGCAGCTTTGAGTTCCTGTGCCGTGTGGCCATGGCGCAGCCGAACCTGGGTGCGAGCCTGGAAGCGGGTTTGGGTTTTTTGTCGTTGATGCTTGAGCATCTGCCGGCGCAATGGGTGCGGCAGCAGAGTCTGGCGGAAATCGTCTTGCTTGAACCTGAAAGTCAGCCCAAGCGGGCATTTACCTACTTTGCCTACTGGATGATTGTTCATGGCGTGGCGTGCTGGCTGGCGGGGCGGCGGATTCCCATTCTGGCCATTGAGCTGCGATGCCCGCAGCCGGATTTTTGTGATGACTACCAGGTGATGTTTTCTGACAACTTGCGCTTTGATCGGCCGCGTACGCGGATGATCTTTTCGGCGGATTGTCTGGATTTGCCGATCAAGCGCAGCCCTCAGGAACTGCAGCGGTTTCTGGCGCATGCGCCGGCCAATATCCTGGTTAAATACCGCGACCCGCAAAGCCTTGCCGCGCGAATCAAGCACGACTTGCGGCAGATGCCTCCCGACACCTGGCCGGAAACCGAGGGCCTCGCCGCCAGCCACTGCATCTCGGCTTCGACGCTGCGTCGACGTCTGGCAGAAGAGGGGCAGACGTATCAGGGGCTTAAGGACAGCGTGCGCAAGGAGTTGGCGATTGTGTGGCTTGCGGAGCCACACGTGAGCTTTGCCGAGATCGCCGGGCGGTTGGGGTTTGCCGATGCGAGTTCGTTTTATAAGGCGTTTCGCAAGTGGTCTGGGTCGAATCCGGGGCATTATCGGAGTTTGATTTTGAATGAGGGGTTGGGGCGGTAGGGGGTGCGTGTATATCCGTTATTTAGGTAACGGCTGGTATTGGTTCCGCTCTTACAGCGGCTCACTTTTGGAAAGACCCAAAAGTAAGCAAAAGGTCTTCGCCCCACCACTCGGCAC
>NZ_JAUTYR010000149.1:0-565 GCF_041946035.1 Pseudomonas sp. AMR01 | reverse complement strand
AGAACAGTTCTGCCAGTGGCCAGTTTTCCGGTGCGGGTACATCTTCGTAAGGTTCTTCCGGGAAAAGTTTAATGAACTCTTCTTTGGGAATCGTCTGTATCTCGGGAGCCGGCCAGAGTCTGTCCCGCAGCAACCTGTCGGGGCCGCGCAGCTTATAGATCTTCAGGCTTCCGGTAACCGGAACAGGCGTGTCATTTAAATTGGTGGCCAGGATTTGAGGGCGGAGCGTATCCCGGCGGCTAATATTTTCAGGCAGATCCAGCTTCAGTAACAGGTTCTTTTTTCCAATCTTCAGAATGGTGCTGCCTTCCCGGGTTTCTCCCTAAATATCCCTCACTGTGGCATTTATGCTGTATTCATAAATAAGTTCGGGTTTATGAGCATCTGTTGCCCGCATTTCCGCAGGAAAGCTAAGCGTAAAATGCCCTTTTTCATCGGTGAGTAAAGTGTCAGTCTTTACAGTAGAAAATTCACCACCGTCATAATACCACCAGCGGTACACCATTTCCCGCTGCTTTACGGTATAGATCACGCGGGCATTGCTTACCGGCGAACCCATAAAAGT
>NZ_JAUTYR010000148.1:0-565 GCF_041946035.1 Pseudomonas sp. AMR01 | reverse complement strand
TCAGCGGTTCGATCCCGCTTAGCTCCACCATACCGTTTTAACTGTTTTTTCTGAATACTTCAGAGCGTACCGGCAACGGTGTGCTGCGAAGTATTATGCTCTTTAACAATCCGGAACAAGCTGAAAATTGAAACATGACGGCTGAAATTTATCCCTCCGTAGACGTATTGGGATGAAGAGTAACCTGTCATAGAGTCTCTCAAATGTTTGCAGCGCGAACGATGGAAACATCTTCGGGTTGTGAGGTTAAGTGACTAAGCGTACACGGTGGATGCCTAGGCAGTCAGAGGCGATGAAGGGCGTGCTAATCTGCGAAAAGCGTCGGTAAGGTGATATGAACCGTTATAACCGGCGATACCCGA
The DNA here is from genome assembly GCF_041946035.1 of Pseudomonas sp. AMR01. Lineage (NCBI taxonomy): Bacteria > Pseudomonadati > Pseudomonadota > Gammaproteobacteria > Pseudomonadales > Pseudomonadaceae > Pseudomonas > Pseudomonas sp. AMR01. The sequence continues at coordinate 203 of NZ_JAUTYR010000148.1, read as the reverse complement.
ATGGGGAAACCCAGTGTGTTTCGACACATTATCATGTCATGAATACATAGTGGCATGAGGCGAACCGGGGGAACTGAAACATCTAAGTACCCCGAGGAAAAGAAATCAACCGAGATTCCCTCAGTAGCGGCGAGCGAACGGGGATTAGCCCTTAAGTTTCTTGGAAGTTAGTGGAATGGTCCTGGAAAGGCCAGCGATACAGG
>NZ_JAUTYR010000147.1:0-567 GCF_041946035.1 Pseudomonas sp. AMR01 | reverse complement strand
GCCACAGGTATTGCCCCGCGTAGTGATTGACGGTGTAACAAGGCTTCTCGCCGGTGTGCCGCTCTGAATTGTCCGGCGTACAGACAGATAAAAATGCGGTAATGTCTTCCTGCACCGCACTGAGTGCGGCGGCGTCAACATGCTCGATGGTTTGGCGTCGAGGCGACAGTTCGCCGAATTTTGCTCCCTGTTTCGCCATTTCCATCAGATTGATCAAGCCGATGACGCTCATCAGTGCGCTCCTTCCATGTTGACGTCGATAGTTTTCGCTGTTCGACCGCTTTTATTCGGGCGTTTGTCGCTGTGGGCGGAAATCAAATTCAGCCAATGCGCTAAGCTACACAACTGCACTCCCGGGTTTCTCCGCTGCGCCATTGTGAAGGCGGCGCGATGGTCGATATTCTCGCCATCATCGAAACCGAAGATCCTCAGTACGCAGCCGTTCAATCGCTCATTGGCCGTATCGAACCGAATGTGCGGGAAATAACCCAGCCGCGCAGAGAGGGCTATCAACTCTGTAACACCGGCGTCGACGGCTTGGCGGCGCGCATCGACTTTATGCAGCAA
>NZ_JAUTYR010000033.1:0-49912 GCF_041946035.1 Pseudomonas sp. AMR01 | reverse complement strand
GTAGCCGACCTGAGTGGTTGAATCAAGAGCGCTGTTTTTTTCTAGAGCAGATCGCGATTCTCCAGACCAAATGGAGATCCAAAATGTATGGAGATCCAAATGTGGGAGCGGGCTTGCTCGCGAAGGCGGTGTGTCAGTTGATGGATGAATTGGCTGACCCACCGCCTTCGCGAGCAAGCCCGCTCCCACAGTTTTGACCGAGTACAACTTCAGTAGCTGCACAAGTCTGCTTTTCTGTGGAAGCTGGGCTGGAGTGTTCTTGATCCACCGCACTCAGGCCTTGCGCATAAACTGCTCATGCATCTCACACGTCAGGGTCTCTATGCGCTCGGTCAGTTGCTTGGTCATTTCCGTCAGCCGTGTGTTCTGCTCGAGCAGTTCCAGCAACTGTTGGGTGGTCTGTTCGGCTTGTGCCTGGCGTTCGGTATTGGCAGTTGCCAGGGCCTCGCGGTGTTGCGCGTCTGCATCTGACTGCGCTTTATCGCGGGCCGCTTGTCGCGTCTGGGCCAGCAGGATCAGGGGCGCGGCGTAGGCCGATTGCAGACTGAACGCCAGGTTGAGCAGGATGAACGGGTAGACGTCAAAGTGCGTGACGCCGGTGATGTTCAGTACCACCCACAACACCACGATGGCGGTTTGCGCGCCAAGGAAGGTCGGCGTACCGAAAAAGCGCGCGAAGGCTTCGGCCTTGAGTGCGAAGGTGTCGTTGCCAAACGTCGGCGCCAGGTGGGCGTGGCCTCGGTGGAAACGCAGGTGGTCAGCAGGGGCGGCGTCTGGCTTGTCTGGGGTCATGGCGGGCTCGGATCCTTAGCGTGAAAACAGTCAGCACTATAGACCGAGCCTCTGGGCCGGACACATGAAGATCGGGTCAGCTGGTGCTCCGCTCACTGGCAAATGCACTGACCGCGTGCACAGCCTGGCCGGTGCCTTCGCGAATCTGCAAAATCACCGTACCGGCCTGGTTGGCCAATTCCACACCAAGGGCTGCACGGTCGCGGGTGCCTTCCATGCTGTCGATGGCCTGGCGGGTTTCTTCCTGGATCATCGCGATCATGCTGGAAATTTCCGCCGTGGAGCCGCTGGTGCGCGCCGCCAATTGGCGTACTTCATCAGCCACCACGGCAAAACCACGGCCTTGCTCGCCAGCGCGCGCGGCTTCGATGGCGGCGTTGAGGGCCAGCAAGTTGGTCTGGTCGGCAATGCCACGGATGGTGTTGACGATGGCGGTGATCTGCTGCGAACGCTCGCCCAGCTTGGCGATCAGCTGTGACGAACCGTCAATGTTGGCTGCAATTTCGCGCATGCCGCTGGCAGTTTGCTGGATCACCTCGGCGCCTTTTTCGGCGATGTCTCGGGTATTCAGCGAGATGTGGTACGCCTGGGCGGCGCTTTGGGCGTCGGCGGCATGTTGTTGCACTCGGGCAGTGATGTCGGAGGCGAACTTGACCACTTTGCACAGGCGCCCGCTGGCGTCGTACACAGGGTTGTAGTTGGCTTCGAGCCACACCGTCTGGCCATTTTTATCCACGCGCTCGAACTGGCCGTTGAACAGTTCGCCCTGGTTCAAGCGTTTCCAGAAGTCGCTATAGGCCGAGCTGTCGGTCAGCTCCGGCTTGCAGAACAGGCGGTGATGCTTGCCCTGGATTTGCGCCAGGCTGTAGCCCATGCGCTGCAGGAAGTTTGAGTTGGCCGTAATGATCGTGCCGTCGAGGTTGAACTCGATCACCGCCATGGCGCGGTCGATGGCGCCCAGTTTGGCGTTGGCCTCGCTTTCGGCCTGCAGGCGCGGGGTGACGTCCATGGCGTACTTCACCACTTTAATCACCTGGCCTGCTTCATTGCGCACCGGGTTGTAGCTGGCCTCCAGCCACACCGATTGACCGTTGCCTGCCACCCGTTCAAAGGTGCCGGACTGGAACTGGCCGTTACGCAATTGCGTCCACAACTGGTTGTACTCGGCACTGCGGGCGAACGCGGGTGTGCAGAACATTCGGTGGGGCTGGCCGACAATCTGTTCGGCGCGGTAGCCCATCGTCTTGAGGAAGTTGTCATTGGCTCGCAACACACTGCCTTGCAGGTCGAATTCGATGACCGCCATGGAGCGCTCAATGGCGTTCAACAGGCTGGTCTGCTGGGCGTTGGTATGTTGCAGGGCACTGATGGTTTTTTTATGGGCGTTGAATAGCATATTCGTGAGCTCGGGCAAGCACGCGTCTGGGGGTATCCATGGGATTGCGCCTGCCCCCGTAAGGCACCTGGCCGAACGGTTGACTTGCTCATTGTCAGCTTCCTGATGCTGACAGATGTAGTGGAACAGTGGGTTCAGAGTCGCGTGTCACGCGAGAAGTTCGGGCCATCAAAAAGCATTTTTAAAAAAGGGGGTGGATAGAGGCATTATGCTATCTCTGTGTGTTCCAGTCGGATATTTCAGACGAGATGTCGTAGGACGACTTAGGGGAAATAGACAACGACAGAGTCGCTGATATAAGCCTGGTTGCGGCAATCTCCCTGGCACATATGCGACAGCGTGCGAATAAGCGAAAACGACCCAGGACGTAGGTAGAACAGGCGATACGCACTCTGTGGCGAGCGGGCTTGTCCCGCGTTGGGCTGCGAAGCGGCCCCAAAACCAGCGGTCGAGGAGTATCTGACTCACCGCATTTTTCCTTTTTAGGGCCGCTTCGCAGCCCAACGCGGGGCAAGCCCGCTCGCCACAGGGGCAGTGTTCGTCCTTAACGGGCTGGGTTTTAGTGCGGGCAGGGCGTGCTGATTTCGTAACCGGCGAGAAACAGGTCAATGGCAGATTCAATAACATCGGCCTGGGCGGCGGCGTCGAGGGTGGGTTGGCCGAGGGTGATCTGTGGCCAGAACGCGAAGGCTTTGAGCAGGCTTTGTATTTGATGCGCAGCGAATGCGGGGTCAGCGCAAGACAACCGGCCATCTTCCTGAGCGGCGCGCACCCACAGGGTGAAACCTTCTTCGCGCTTGCTCAGCCGGTTGACCATGTCTTGAGCGCGTTCCGGCGAATGGATAGTGGCGGCGATCGCTACACGGGCGAGGTCGAGAAAGTTGACGTCCGACATCATCTGCATCTTGGCCTGCAGCAACCCGCGTAATTGCTCACGCAGTGGGCGGTCGCTTGCGTAGCTCACGTCGAGTTGAGCGACGCTGCTGGCCCACAACTGGTTAAGAATTTCTGCAAACAACTCTTCCTTGCTGGGGAAGTGGTTGTACACCGTACGCTTGGACACACCGGCGGTAGCGGCAATTTTGTCCATACTGGTGACCTCGAACCCGTTAGCCCGAAACTCAGCAATGGCCGCGGCCACAATGGCTTCGCGTTTACGGTCGGTGAGGCGCAGAGGTGCAGTCATGTTTGGCTCTAGAAGGAAATTACACTCGGTAGTTTACTTGTTCCGGGTTTTGTTGCAATGTAGAAACTACACTGTGCAGTGTAATTGATGCGCGGACCTCAGGAGTCACTCTGCAATGGCCACCCTTTCAACTCGTCGCGACCCAGCGCCCGCAGCGCTCAAGCCTGCCGAGCAGGAGCAAGGGCATTTCAGCAACGGCGCTCCGGTGCAACATGGCGGCCTTGGTAAAACGTTGCGGATTTTCTGGAACATGCTCTTCAACAAACCGCGCACCACGCGGCCTGTGGGGCAGATTCCGGTGCAGCCCCTGACGCGCGAACAGCTGATGGCCGCTCCCGACCACAGCGTGTTTCGCCTGGGGCATTCCACCGTATTGCTGAAAATGCGCGGTAAATTCTGGGTCACCGACCCGGTGTTCGCCGAGCGCGCGTCGCCGTTGAGTTGGGCTGGCCCCAAGCGTTTTCACCAGCCGCCGATCAGCCTGGAAGAGTTGCCGCCACTGGAAGCGGTGATTCTTTCCCACAACCATTACGACCATCTTGACCGTCATGCGGTCATCCAGTTGGCCGACAAAACCCGTTATTTCCTCGCGCCCCTGGGCGTGGGTGACACCTTGGTCAAATGGGGCGTAGATGCCAGCAAAGTCCGCCAACTGGATTGGTGGCAAGGCACCGAGGTGGACGGCATTCGCTTTATCGCCACCCCGGCCCAACACTTTTCCGGGCGCGGCCTGTTTGATAGCAACCAGACGTTGTGGTGTTCCTGGGTGATGATCGACGCGGGGCGGCGGATATTTTTCAGCGGCGACACCGGGTATTTCGACGGTTTCAAACGTATTGGCGAACAGTACGGCCCGTTTGACCTGACGCTGATGGAAACAGGTGCTTACAACGTCGACTGGCCCCACGTGCACATGCAGCCGGAGCAAACCCTGCAAGCGCACATCGACCTCAAGGGCCGTTGGTTGCTGCCGATTCACAACGGCACCTTCGACCTCGCGTTCCACGCCTGGCACGAACCGTTTGACCGGATCATGGCCCTGGCCTGGGAGCGCAACGTGTCAATTACCACGCCAGCGATGGGGCAGGCGTTCAGCTTGAACCAACCTGAACGCGGACATGCGTGGTGGTTGGAAGTGGAAACCCAAGGCACAAAAGAACAGGTTGCGGGCTGAGAAAAGGGCACTTTGAAAAAAGGAGTTTTCAGGGTGTTTCAGCCCTGCGACAAACGTCAGACGAGAGTGCGATGATCCCGCGAATTACGTTTTCGGGGTGCAGGTTCTGATGGACAGCGAGTGTAGGAAATTTTGGCATATAGGCATGTCCTGTCCTCCAGGGCATTCGTTGCCACTGACGGAAGATCCCGCGGGTCTGCAACTCCCTTCCACCGAGTCTGCAAGCCCGCGCAGTATCGTTTTCGGTAATGAGCGGCGTGAGAACGCCACACCCATCCCCGGATACAACGCCCTGGCTCCGCAGATCAGAACCAGCCGCGACCCGGCGTTATCGCTGATCGCCTTGAGCGGTATCGACCCAACCGATCCCGTGATGGTGGAAGTCCCGCTGGTGTTGAATAACACCACCTTCACCGACGCCCAATTACTCTGCGGGTGGCGAATCGGCTTCGCCGCGCGGTATGTGCGCGGTCATCATGTTGAGCCTGTTGAACTCACTGCGGCTTTTTGCCGGGCCTTGGACATCCTGCGTCAAGCGGGCGCGCAATTGGTGCCGGTGGACGCACAACGCACAGATGAAACCCTTCAGTTTGACCTTCATACACGCAATGAAATCGATGAACTGGTGACTGAGCATCGTCTTGATGCCCTGGTGTCTGACAGCCAGAGCGCTGCATTTCATGGCGCGTGCAGAAGCGGTTACCCCTCGCTGTGTGAGCCGTTGGACGATGGCACGAAGCTGTGGGTTTATGGCGCGCGTTGGTCGCGTGATGCGTTGCCTGCCTTGTTGCGCGCCTATCGACACATCAGCGCTTAGCAACGACAAAACGTGCTGAACGGCACTGCGGTTTACACTCAATGCAACGGAGGGGCGCCATGGCTTACAAAATTCATATCCTCGGCGCGGCCGGTGCCGGCACCACGACCCTAGGCAAAGCCTTGGCTGAACGCCTGAACGTCGCCTATTTCGACTCCGACTTCTTTTTCTGGCAGCAAACGCCAGACCCTTTCTCCGTTGCCCGACCGAAGGGTGAGCGCATCCGACTGTTGCAGGAACAAAGCGCCGGCCTTGAAGGCTGGGTGCTGTCTGGCTCAGTGTGCGGCTGGGGCGACCCGATGATCGCGCAATTCAGCCACGTGGTGTTTCTGCGGCTGGACCCGGAAGTACGCCTGCACCGCCTGCGCCTGCGGGAACTGCAACGTTATGGCGACCGCGTTCTGGAAGGCGGTAGCCGCCATGAAAACAGCGTGGCCTTCCTCGCTTGGGCAGCGCGATACGATGGCGGTAACCACAGCCTGCGTAGTTTGCGTCGGCATGAAACCTGGTTGAAACCGCTGGCCTGCCCGGTGATCCGGCTGGACTCTACGCACCATTCGGCTGAGGCGTTGGTGAGTCAATTGCTGCCGCTGTTGAGCCCATCAGCCGCGAAATAATGCCTCGCGCAGCGGGTTCCGGTGGAGTGGCGTCAAACCTGCGCGCGCTCATGCCCCAGCCCGGCGCAAACCCCGGGAAGAACACCAGCCCTTCAGCCTCCAGTCGAAACGCCAGGGTCAGACGGATTTCGTCGTCTACGTCGGCGTGGCTTTCAAAGCGTTCAACCGCTTCCAGCGCCACGCCCGCCTGGCGGGCCAGGTCTTCGCGACCCCAACCCAGCATCGCGCGGGCCTGCACGCTGTGCTTGGCGGTGAATTGATGCAGGACGATTTGCTGTTCTACGAAAGAGCTCATTGCCAGAGAGGACATGGGGTTTCTCCAGGATTCGACGGGGGAGGACAAACTATACTGTGTTTTTGTACAGTTGTTTGTACCGCTCATCAACTGGATTTTTTCGTTGGCGTTTCAGCCTCCGATTATTCCACTCCGGGTGCCTCGCGAATAATCAGGTGATCGAGGTTTTCGATATTCGCGCTGAACACGCCGAATGTCTGCTCGGGATTCTTCTTGCTCGGCACCTGTTTCAGCTCCGGCGTAACCCCATAAAAGAAGCAGTACAACACCTTTTCGCTGTCGACCGCTGCCTTGATCTGTTCCAGGAACGCCGTGCGCTTGCGGTAATTCTCGATGAGCTTTTTGCTCAGGTAGACGTTGACCGAGTAGGGCTTCTTGTCGAGCCACACCTTCTTTTCAAAGTCGATGCGAAAGCTGGCGGTGTAGTCCTTGATCTCCTTGATTTTGCCCCAGTAGATCAGCCCCTTGTTGTCTTGCAGGTATTCGATCTTTTTGAAAAACGTCAGGTAGGTGGCCGTGTGGTCGCCGATCTTCAACGGCATGCTTTTGAGCTTGGCCTTGTCGTCGATGTTGGACACATAGCATTCCACCGGGTGGGCAAACACGCTGGTTTTATCCGGCGTGGCGTCGCTGGTGCTGTGGGACGTATAGATGCGGTTTGACGGTGCTTTCGTTGGCTCTTGTGGGACAGCGCCCTCAGCGCCAGGCGCCGGCGGTTTACGCGCGTACTGACGGCGGGTCAGTACAAATTCCGACGGGAAATTTTCCTCGCGCTCGTCATCACTTTCACCGGTCGCACTCTTGTGAGTGCTGGCATAACGGCAGCCGTCGATGTGCCGCGTGCCAACCTTGTTTTTGAAGTGTGGAGTGCGCAGGTAATTGACGTTTTTCGCGTTAAAGGTGCTTAGCGTATTGCCCGTGTCGAACGCCGCGCGGCATTCGTCGTTGGGGCACAGAAAGCTGTCCTGGTCGGAATCGAAGGCAGCCGTTTCGTCGAAATTCAGGTCTCGTACGTCGTAGATCGACAGCTTGTCGTCGAGACTCAGGCTGTAGGCCGTGTCGAATTTCATGGGGCTCGGGTCCGTGAGATGAATACCGGATATTACGCAAATATCCGTCGGCATGGAGATCAAAAAATGTGGGAGCTGGCTTGCCTGCGATGACGGTGTATCAAACGACAAATATGTCGCCTGTTACAGAGCTATCGCAGGCAAGCCAGCTCCCACATTAGATGTGTGAAGGTGCAGGCGCTGGGTTCGCAGCCACCCGCCGGCCACTCAAGAAACACAAGCTTCCGCCCACCGCCGTGAGTGCGCCAAGCGCATAGAACATGCTGGCCGGTGCTGCATTGATCAGCAGGTAACCACAGATCACCGGGCTCAGCGCCCCGCCGAACGCCGCCAGGTTTTGCGCGCCGTAATAGCTGCCACGTAGCGCGTCCGGGGCGATGGTGTCGATGAACAGGAATTCAGACGGGTAAATGATCATCTCGCCCAACGTGAACACGAACATGGCGACGCACCAGCTCACCAAACTGTCCGCCAGGCTGAAACCCACCAACCCGGCAATAAACAGCAACGTTCCCAGCACGATCCAGTAGCGCAGCTGTTCACGCTTGAGAAACCGGCCAATCTGGTACTGCATCAAAATCACGGTGATGGCATTGCACGCCAGCACCGCAGACAAAATCTTCAACGCCTGCGCAGGCGTGTAGGCCACCAGCAGAAACTGCGACAGATACAGGGTGTAGCGCCCGTGGACAATGGTGCTCAACAGGCTGCCACTGGTGAACAGGATGAGTGTGCGATCGCTGCGCAAGGTGCGCAGGGTGCTGAGGAAACTCAGGGGTTTGTGGCTGTCATCCCGCTGGGTCGGCGGGATGCCGATCATCAGGAACAGGCTGCCAAAGGCAATGGCGCTGGCGATCAGGAACGGCGCCAGCGGGAAGTGGCCAGCGATAACCACGCCGACCATCGGGCCGGTGGCGTAGCCTACGTTGGTCAGCGTGTAGCGCAGGGAAAACACCTTGGCGCGGTCGCCCACCGGCAGGTTCTCGCTGATGATGGCTTTCGAGCCAATCAGGAACAGCGCCGACGCGGCTTCGGTGATGACAAGGGTCAGGGTGGTGAGGTAAAGGTTGCTGGCAAAGGTCAGCAACAGAAAACCGATGGAGCTGGACAGCATGGCCAGGATCAGCAGCTTGCGCTTTTCCAGGCGGTCGATGATGTAGCCGCCGTAGAGGCCGAGCAGCGTGGCGATGAACACGGCGATGCCCATCAGCAGGCCGATGTCCTGTTGGTTCAGGCCCAGGCGAGTGCTCAGCAGCAAGGCCAGCAATGGGCTGGTCATGGCGCGGCTGACCACGATGGTCACCGAGCAGATCATCAGGCGGCGGATTACCAGGGAGTAGGTGGCCACGGTGGGGCGAGCGTCCTTGTTATATTCTCGACACAACACACATCAACGGGTGAACACAGATCAAATGTGGGAGCTGGCTTGCCTGCGATAGCGGTAAGTCAGGCAGTATTGGATGGCTGACACACCGCTATCGCAGGCAAGCCAGCTCCCACATTTAGAACGTGTTACTGGCCGGCGTTGATGGAGATTTTGGCTACAGCACCTTGCTCCAGATCCCACTTCTTGAGGATCTTGCCGTACGTCCCATCATCAATCATGCCCTGCAACGCCTCGCTGATCGCCGTGACCAGCTCGGTATTGCTCTTCTCAATCCCAAGCCCCGTGAACTGCTTGGAAATTGCCAGGCCGACCGGCTTGTACTTGCCCTTATCCAGCGACATCAAATACGGAATGGTCTCGCTGCCCTGCATCGCCGCATCCAGACGGTTCTGCTGCAACTGCGCGCGCGCATCCGCCGAGCCTTCAGTGCCAATCACCACGATCGCCGGCTTGCCTGCGGCTTCGCAGTTTTCCTTGCTCCACGCGGCAATTTCCGATGGCCAGGTGGTACGGCGGCTGGTGCCGACTTTTTTACCGCACAGGTCAGTCAATTCCTTGATTTCTTCACGCTTGGCCAGGGTGTACAGCTGCGGGCCGCTGGTGAAGTAGTCGATAAAGGTCACCGACTTCTGGCGTTCTGCGGTGTCGGTCATGCCCGACAGCACAATATCCACGCGCTTGGTGGTCAAGCCGCTGAGCATCTGCTCGAAGCCGGTTTCCTGCCACTTGATCTTCACACCCAGGCGCTCGGCCAGGGCATTGCCCAGGTCGAAGTCGAAACCGGTGAGCTGGTTGGTAGCGGTGTCCTTGAAATCCATCGGCGGGTAGTTCGGCACGATGGCCGCGCTGATCTCACCCTTTTCCTTGATTGCCGCCGGCAATGCCGCGAATACACACGAGGAGGCCATCAGGCCTGCAAGCAACGTTGGGATAAACAATTTTTTCATGGGGGCGTTCTCGTTTGTTTTTTAGTTAAGTGCGAACGGCAGAAATAAAGCTTTGGGTACGCGGGTTTTGTGGGCTTATTAGAATTTCTTCAGGGCTGCCGGCTTCCACAATCTGGCCGGCATCCATAAACACCATGCGGTTGGACACTTCGCGGGCGAAGCCCAATTCGTGGGTGACCACGATCATGGTCATGCCGGTGGTAGCCAAATCACGCATCACCGACAGCACTTCTCCTACCAGCTCCGGGTCGAGGGCTGACGTGGGTTCGTCGAATAACATCAGCTTGGGGCGCATCGCCAACGCCCGGGCAATCGCTACACGCTGTTGCTGGCCGCCGGATAATTCCACCGGGTAGGCATTGCGCTTGCCGGCCAAACCCACCCGCGCGAGCAATTCCAGCGCGTCTTCGGTGGCTTCCTTGGGCGAACGCTTGAGCACCTGGCACGGGCCTTCGATGATGTTCTGCAACACGGTCATGTGCGGGAACAAATTGAAGCGCTGGAACACCATGCCGGTGGCCAAACGCTGGCGGGCAATCTGCGATTCATTCATCTCGTGCAGCTTGTTGCCGACCACCCGGTAACCCACCAGCTCGCCGTCGACCCACAGGCCGCCCTTATCGATTTTTTCCAGTTGGTTGACGCAGCGCAGCAGCGTGCTTTTACCCGAACCCGACGGGCCGATGATGCACATCACCTCACCTTGCTCGACCTCGATATTGATGTCGCGCAGCGCGTGATACTCGTCGTAATACTTGTTCAGGTTGACGGCCTTGACGATGCTTCTCATGGGGCAAATCTCCTCAACCCAAACTTACGAACGCTTGCCGGCGCCGCGGGCAAAACGACGCTCAAGGCGGCTTTGACCAAATGAAAGAACAGTCACCACCGCCAGGTACCAGATGCCGGCCACAATCAGCAGCTCCATAACCCGGGCGTTGGCGTAGTAGATGTTTTGCGCGTTGTGCAGCAGCTCCGAGTATTGGATCACGCTCGCCAGGCTGGTCATTTTCACCATGCTGATGAACTCGTTGCCTACCGGCGGAATGATCACTCGCATCGCCTGCGGCAGAATGATCCTGCGCAGCGCTTGCAGGCTCGGCATGCCGATGGACTTGGCCGCTTCGTATTGGCCGGTATCGACCGACAGCAAACCGGCGCGCACCACTTCGGCGGTGTACGCGCCCTGGTTGATGCTCAAGCCGAGGAGGGCGGCCACGAACGGCGTCATCAGGTCGACCGTGTCGATGCTGAACACGCCCGGAATCGCGATCACCGGGAAAATCAGCGCCAGGTTGAACCACAGCAGCAGCTGCAAAATCAGCGGCGTGCCGCGAAACAGCCAGGTGTAAGTGATGGCCACATAGCGCAGGATCGGGTTGGCCGACATGCGCATGATCGCCGTGATCACCCCGATCACCACCCCCAGCGCCATCGCCAGCACCGACATGACGATGGTATTTACCAGGCCCCACAAGATGGCCTCAGACGTGAGGAACTGGCCGATGTAGGACCATTCGATCTGGCCGTTGGCAAATGCACGCAACAACGCCGCCAGGGCGATCACGATCAACGTGGCAAAAAACATCCGCCCGTAATACCGACGCGGCACGTGCTCGTACTGCGTGATATCGAACTGGTTCTCGGACAACTTGCGCCCGGCTTCCAGGCGCTCCGCCGGGGTTTGGTTCATGGTGACTCTCCAAAAACTGATAACGCTACTGCGGATGTACTCGGTCTAATGTGGGAGCTGGCTTGCCTGCGATGGCGCCAACTCTCACACCACAAATCCTAAATTCTGAACCCCTGATAACTCTCAGCCCACTTTTGCTGCTGAGCCAACGCCACCTTCAACCGCCCAATCTGCTCTTTAACCCGCTCCGGCGCCGTCCCGCCCCAACCACTGCGCGCCGAGATCGCCGCTTCCAGGGTCAAGCAGTCCCGAACCTCAGGCAACAGCCGCGCATCCACCTCTGCCAACATCGCCGGCGAGGCTTCCCACAACTCAATCTCATGCTTCTCACAGGCCTGCACCAACGCGCCGGTAATCTCATGCGCCTCTTTAAACGGCACACCCCGCGTGGCCAACCAGTCCGCCACCTCGGTGGCCAAGGTAAAGCCCATCGGCGCCTGACGCCGTAGCTCTTCAACCTGCACCTTCATGGTCGCAACCATCCCGGCCATGGCCGGCAGCACCAGCAGCAAGGTGTCGACGCTGTCCAGCACGCTGTGCTTGTCTTCACTCAAATCGCGGTTGTACGACAGCGGCAACGACTTGAGCGTCGACATCAACCCGGTCAGGTTGCCAATCAACCGCCCAGCCTTGCCCCGCGCCAATTCGGCAATGTCCGGGTTCTTTTTCTGCGGCATGATCGAGCTGCCTGTCGCGTAGGCATCGTCCAGCACCACCCAGCGAAATTGGCGCGACGACCACAGGCAAAACTCCTCAGACAGCCGCGAAATATTCACCCCAAGCATGCCCGCCACAAACAGAAACTCCGCCACATGGTCACGACTGGCGACAGCGTCAATGGAGTTTTCGCACGGCCCGGTGTAGCCCATTTCCTTGGCCGAATGCTCCGGCTGACGCGCAATCGCCGACCCAGCCATCGCCGCCGCACCCAACGGTGACAGCGCCGTGCGCGCATCCCAATCCACCAACCGCTGCACATCGCGCAGCATCGACTGCGAATGCGCCAGCAAGTGGTGAGCAAACACAATGGGTTGCGCCTGCTGCAAATGGGTAAAGCCCGGGCAGATGCTCTCGATATGCTGCTCGGCCTGCGCCACCAGCGCCTGCTGCAAACCCAGCACCTCAGTGGTGATGGTGCGCGCGTGGTCGCGCAGGAACAGGCGCAGGTCATTGGCCGTCTGGTCATTACGCGAGCGCCCGGCGCGCAACTTGCCGCCCAAGGCGCCGAGGCGTTCGGTCAATACACGTTCGATAAAGGTGTGCACATCCTCGTCATCCAGGGTGGGATGCAAGCGCCCAGCGGCGAAGTCCTCACCGATACGGTCCAGTGCTTCCAGGGTGCGCAACGTCTCGGACTCATCCAGCAAACCGGCGCGCTGCAACTCACGGGCATGGGCGCGGGAGCCGGCCAGGTCGTAAGGCGTCAGGCGGAAATAGCGCTCGGGGCAACGCGACAACGCGGCCAATGCAGCAGACGGACCGGTCTTGAAACGAGCGCCCCAAAGGCGGTCGGTGGGCTGAGACATGGATGTTCCTCACGCTTGTTTTTAGAAGAGTCGGAGGCAGTTGAAGCAGAAGTTAATCAGTGTTGAACCGGCGTCTGACGCGCCGTATTCAAGGTTGCCAAGGGCGGTTGTTTATGTTCATTATCGCCGCCTGGCTATGTTCAAGGACTGGGTTGAAGCCTGTTGAATATGGCACTAGAGGTCAACGCGTATTATGGAAACCCCACTTTCCACTTCTGGAAACATGCCACCCAAACCCGGCACAAGACCGCCCCTGCAACTGAGCGGGCTGGACTTTAAATTGCTGCGGGTATTTATGGCCGTGGTCGAAGCCGGCGGCTTCAGCGCGGCGCAAAACGAACTGAACGTGGGCCTGGCCGCCATCAGCAAACAGATCTCCGACCTGGAGATTCGTATTGGCATGCGCCTGTGTACACGGGGCAGGGAAGGCTTTGGCCTCACCGAAGAAGGCAAGCTGGTGTATCAAGCGTCCATCGAGTTATTTACCTCGGTGGACAGTTTTAGAGACAAGCTTAGTTCGGCGCAAAACGAACTGATCGGCGACCTTAGTGTGGGCGTTATTGATAACACCGTATCGGACGTTAATTCCCCGCTCATTGCTGCATTGGGGAAGTTACACAGTGAATCGCCAAAAATTAGATTGCGCCTGCATGCCTCACAATTGGACGAAGTTGAGCGCGGCGTGGTGGAAGGGCGCCTCATCGTCGGCATCGTGCCGGTGTACCAACGCCGCGAAGAGTTCGACTACTTCCCGCTGTACGAAGAAAAGGCCCACGCCTACTGCGCCGTAGGGCACCCACTCTTCACGGCGAGCAACATCACGCCCGAGGTGTTACGCCAATACGAAGTGGTCAACCATCGGTACGCGATCCATCGTGACAAGGCCAACTTCGTCAACTACGACAGCCAGTCCGCCTCAGCGTCACAGGTTGAAGCCGTCGCCATCCTCGTCCTCACAGGACGTTTTCTCGGCTTCCTGCCAGAGCATTACGCCGCACCGTTGGTAAGGGAAGGGCTCCTGCGCGCACTGTGCCCGGAGCAAGTCCACCTGAGCACCGCCTTCAACCTGATCCTGCGCCACAACGCCCCGCGCAGTCCGATGGTAAAAGCCTTCGCAACAGCCCTGGGCGTAGACCTCAAAGCAGCCACGTAGCTCTCCCGCCAAACACCGATCAACACGCTGACAAAGCTCAAATGTGGGAGCTCTCGAGCCCCAGCGAGGCTGCGAAGGGATCGACGCAGTCTTCCTTTCGAGCCTGCCATTCGCATCGATACATTTTCCGCCTAGGCAACAAACAACCTGACTTGTATTGTCTGCAGCCAAATCAAAGGAGGGATGCCCATGACTCAAACAAAAAACAGCCCCCCGGCAGAAAGCACTTGGGACAGCTACTTCCTCCATGGCGAATCAGTGTCCGACGACTTTATGCCTGAGGATGACCGATTGGAGGTTCTGGAGTTGAATCAGATAGTTCATGAACGGCTCGACGCCAACGAAACGCTCATTCATGTGTCCCTCGACGATCTGATCAACAAGGCTGAGACAGGAACTGCCTATAAGAATTGAGTCAGGTATCAACTCACAGCGCGTGTGAAAGCCCAACCTTCTAGATTGGGCTTAATGAAAACGAAATTCGGGGTAATGTGATTCAATCTCTCAACCCCTGGCACCCCATGCTAGTGCGTGACTACCGCAGCTGCTTGCGCTTCTTCTTCGCATGAAAATGCCGAAAATGCGCATCCTGCGCCGCCGCCAGCAACTCCCGATCCCCACGCGTATCGCCCCAGGCCCTGAGCCGATACTCGCCCAAATCCCCATACACCGCCTCAAGGCGCAGCACCTTGTTCTCACAGCGGCAATTATTCCCGGTCAGTCGCCCGGTCAGCACCCCGTCGACCACCTCAAGCTCAGTCCCGATCAACTTGATCCCAAGCCGATTCGCAAACGGCTGCAACACCAACGCCGGCGAAGCCGAACACAACGTCACCTCCGCCCCCGAGCCCAACTCCTGCTCCACCGAAAGCACCCCCGCCGGGCGCATCAACCGCGCCCAATTACGCTGGCAGTACTCCTCGGCCTTCTGCTGCACCCAAGCCTTCTCCACGCCGGTCATAAAGGTGCGGATCAACTGCGCCTTCAACTGATCCCGGCTGATGCGCCGCAACAAAAACCGCAGCCCCGGCACGGCCAGCTTGACCATCCGGCCATAAAACTCACCGGTGCCAAAGGCAAACTTGAGGAAGGGCACGAAACTGTCGTGATGGGTCAGGGTGCCGTCGAAGTCAAAGACGGAGAGCACTTTGGCGTCAGCGGGGCCGGCTTCGAGCATTTCTGGGTTCACGGGTTGGCCTCGGTCCTATCTGGTGTTTTTTGAGTGTTCATCAGGTGTGACCACAGGAGTTTACTCCCGTGCCAATCTTTGGACTTTTGAGTAAAGCCCTTCGGTGAAAGCATCCCGATCACCTGAACGGTGGCAACGCTGATGACAATTGGGGCACAAGGCTACAGCATTGGTGGTGCGATCCGAACCCTTCTGGGCGAGGTGCTTGACGTGATGTACTTCGAGAAATGGCTGGCCGTCCTCTCCAGCAAACGGTGCTGGCTGATCGCAGCCTTCGCAGATGCCATTTGCTAACTGTCGAACCAGCCTTCGCACATGCAGTGCGCGCGCAAACGAAACGCTGACAGTAAATAGCTGCCGCGGATTAAGAATGCCTTGTGGCTCGATTTCAAGAGAGGGCTTCGAGGCGGTTGTGCGCTTTTCAGGCACTGGATTATCTGCCTTTGCCGTATGGCGCTCAGCGTGCAAGGCAGGTTTCGCGGCCAACACTTTACGGATACGCTCACTCACTCCAGCGCCGATGTTTTTTGCTGGCATGTAGCCAGTGATACGTTTCAAACCCAACTGTTCAAACACCGCAGAAATATTCTGCATGCGGTATTCAATAGACGAAGCGCTACGAAGGTGGAGTGGCCCCTCTCGCAATAACCGGTTCTCAACTGATTTCGTAAAGGCTTGCCCGCTCTGCTCAAGCGTCCACATTTTCAAATAGGCATCGACTGAAGCTTCAAGCTCCTCGTCACTCCAGCCATTACTCGTTTTTTTCGTATCCATACAGCCGCCGAGGGTAGAAAACCCTCGGACGATACTGAGTAGCTATTATGGCGTCTACGAAATTTCCTACACGCATGTGGGAAGTGGCTGTCGCTTGCTTTAGTGAATTCGCTGCTTCATTCGGAAACCCTGAGTGAGCTTTTTCCACCACGAAGCCCTTACCGCTTTATTTCGATAGGTTCGATTCACCAATAAATACGGCATATCCCGAAGCCGAATCCAGCCTTCATCCTGCCAATGCAGCAGGTTTAATGACATCTGCGGCCAATCCAACATGCTTAACAACGGCCGCTCCACCGCTCTTGGCTGACACTCATCTCTCAAAGTCGGAATAACCTCATGAGTTATCCAGCTACGTAGCAGCCGGTTCTCCGGCGCGTAGTGATAGACCAGCAGCGCATAGGCACCTGACTCGCTGATCATCAGCATTTCTTCCGGTTGACCGTGAAATAACAATCTCAGGCTTTGTCGCTGGTCTTCATCAAGCTTTCGCGTCGTTCGCTCATCCAAGTAAGTCCCCATCAAGCGTCCAAGGTCACGCGCGCAGAACCAGGCTTGGTTTTCTATAAGTAGGGCGTGAAGTTGAAGAGAGTGACGCGTGAATACAATGGCAATCGACGGCTCAGACGTGGCTGCGTTCTTGGCAGTCGGCAAATCGAGCAAATATTGACTGGGCATTCCTTATGACCTCTACGTGATTTTCAGGAGGGCTAGAGCCCAACGTAGAGACGGATTAAGAAACTCCAACTGGCTTAGCCTCACGACAGCATACGTTCCGCCTGACGAGGGTCAGATGGATGTTCAGCTGTGTGATTGAGGCAAGCTTCTACGTTGGGCGTTTCTTAGGCACCGGCGGACGAGATTATTGTGCCTCGTCATTTACATCAATCACCCAATGGACGATCGCAGTGTAAGAAAGCTCCCGCCTGGATCAGCGGGCATAAAAAAGCCCTGAGCGAGTCAGGGCTTCTTGATGTTACTTGGCTTAGGAATTAATCCCAGCTAAGCGCACCGCCGGTCTGGTACTCGATCACACGGGTCTCAAAGAAATTCTTCTCTTTCTTCAAGTCCATAATCTCGCTCATCCAAGGGAACGGGTTAGTAGTCCCCGGATACTCTTCTTTCAACCCAATCTGCGACAAACGACGGTTCGCGATGAACTTCAAATAGTCCTCCATCATCGCCGCATTCATGCCGAGAACACCACGCGGCATCGTATCCCGCGCATATTCAATCTCCAGCTGCGTCCCCTGCAAAATCATCTGGGTCGCTTCTTCCTTCATCTCGGCATCCCACAAGTGCGGGTTTTCGATTTTGATCTGGTTGATCACATCGATACCGAAGTTCAGGTGCATCGACTCATCGCGCAGGATGTACTGGAACTGCTCGGCCACGCCGGTCATTTTGTTGCGACGGCCCATGGACAGAATCTGGGTGAAGCCGCAATAGAAGAAGATGCCTTCCAGTACGCAGTAGTACGCCACCAGGTTGCGCAGCAGTTCTTTATCAGTCTCAACAGTGCCGGTTTCGAACTTCGGATCGGAGATCGAGCGGGTGTACTTCAAGCCCCAAGCGGCCTTTTTGGCGACCGACGGAATCTCGTGGTACATGTTGAAGATTTCGCCTTCATCCATGGCCAGGGATTCGATGCAGTACTGGTAGGCGTGGGTGTGGATCGCCTCTTCGAAAGCCTGGCGCAGGATGTACTGGCGGCACTCCGGGTTGGTGATCAGGCGGTACACGGCCAGCACCAGGTTGTTGGCAACCAGGGAGTCGGCGGTGGAGAAGAAGCCCAGGTTGCGCATGACGATGCGGCGTTCGTCGTCGGTCAGGCCTTCGGGGTCTTTCCACACGGCGATGTCGGCGGTCATGTTGACCTCTTGCGGCATCCAGTGGTTGGCGCAGCCGTCGAGGTACTTTTGCCAGGCCCAGTCGTACTTGAAGGGCACGAGTTGGTTGAGGTCGGCGCGGCAGTTGATCATGCGCTTTTCGTCGACGGCGACGCGGGCGGCGGAGCCTTCGAGCTCGGCGAGGCCTTCGGCGACGTCGAGTTTGTCCAGCGCAGCTTTGGCGCGCGCGATGGCGGCGGAGTCGTTGGCGGTCACGGCGCGGGCTTCGATGGCGGCGGCAGCGCCGGCGCCGTCGAGGCGGTCCATGTTGGCTTCGGTGGCGTGGCCGGCGTTGGCGCCTTTGGTGGCTACTTCGCCTTCTTCTTCTTTGTCGAATTCGTCCCAGCTCAGCATGACGTGTCGTCTCCTGCGTGAGGGCTCAAAGGTGCCCGTGTGAAACCGGATTGTTGGGTGTTCACACGGCCCTGAGGCCGCGGTGGATCTTAAGGAATCGTTTGTTGCAACAGCTCGCGCAGGCATTAAACGGAATCAGGTAACGGGTGTTCTGCTTGAGGCTGAGGTGCGGAGCGACAGGTGCAGGCTCCAGCGGAGGCCTCAGGTCTGGCTCTTCATCCCGGTGTAAAGGGATATTGCAGGCCCGATTTACCCGCGCATTATAGGGAAAAAATACGCTTTGTCTTGCGGCGGATGGTCTCGGATCACAGGCAAAAAGCCTGTTGTTTGAGCCAGAGTGAGGGTTTACAGGGGTTTGGCGGGGTGACGGGCGGTGGAGGTATTTTGTTGAGGCTGGAGGAGGGTGGCTGTTGCTGATTGCGGTGGCGTGGCGGCTACCGCTTTCGCGAGCAAGCCCGCTCCCACATTTGGATTGGGGTATGGCTGGGTTGGGTCCTTGGCCGCAAGAACGATTTCTTGCGGCGGCCAAGGTCCGGGTTTAACGCACACTTATATAGTTATTAGCCGTTAGAGCAACCATCGCCCATTACTTGATACTTAAGAATATGCCGCTGACCGCGTGAGTCTTCATATTCCATTTGTACCGGTACAACGCGGCATACTTGCGGAACTTCACTCATGGACAATACTTTGGCAACGTCCAGGTGGGTGCTGTAGGTGTAGTCTTCTACCAGCGGGGCGTTCTGGCCGGCCAGTTCAGTCGGGGCTTCGTCGGCCAGGGCGGCGGTGGCGCACAGGCTGCTGATGGCCATAACTACTAAAGCTTTCATTACTGTATTTACCTTCTTCAGGGCGAAAGGGGTCACGGGGCCCTTATGAGGCCACGTGTGTAACTTAGGATGGGTTAGTTCGGATTAACGATGCCTTCGTGGGGGCTGTAACGTTGTTAATCGCGGTGCCTTGTTGGCGGAGTTGATTTTAGGCGTGCGGGTTTTATTCATATACCCGTGCTTTTGATAAACACTATTGGCGGTTTTTGTAACAATCCCGTGGTAAAGCTTTTTTCATCAAGGCGCAAAGCGCCACGGGCCGCGGGCCAGAGCCGTAAACCGGCAAGGCAGGGTATTTTGTAGGGGCTTGTTACTACCATCGTCGAATGGTTCTATGGGGCAGCCCCGGCTACAACAGGGGCCATACAACAACAACTATGTCACCGAGGTAAGAAAGATGAGTGCGGCTTCCCTGTACCCCGTTCGCCCCGAAGTAGCAGCCAACACGCTGACCGACGAGGCGACCTACAAGGCCATGTACCAGCAGTCGGTGGTCAACCCCGATGGTTTCTGGCGTGAGCAAGCCAAGCGTCTTGACTGGGTCAAGCCTTTCACCGCGGTCAAGCAGACCTCTTTCGACGATCACCATGTCGACATCAAATGGTTCGCCGATGGCACCCTGAACGTTTCCTACAACTGCCTGGACCGTCACCTCGCTGAGCGTGGCGACCACGCGGCGATCATCTGGGAAGGCGATGACCCCTCCGAGAGCCGCACCATCACCTACCGCGAGCTGCATGAAGAAGTCTGCAAGTTCGCCAACGCCTTGCGCGGCCAGGATGTGCATCGCGGCGACGTGGTGACTATCTATATGCCGATGATCCCCGAAGCCGTGGTCGCCATGCTGGCGTGTACCCGCATCGGTGCGATTCACTCCGTGGTGTTTGGCGGCTTTTCGCCGGAGGCCCTGGCCGGTCGCATCATCGACTGTAAGTCGAAGGTGGTGATCACCGCCGACGAAGGCATCCGTGCCGGTAAGAAAATTCCGCTGAAGGCCAACGTCGATGACGCGCTGACCAACCCGGAAACCAGCAGCGTCCAAAAAGTCATCGTGTGCAAGCGCACCAATGGCGCAATCAAGTGGAACCAGCATCGCGACATCTGGTACGAAGACCTGATGAAAGTGGCGGGCACCGTGTGTGCGCCGAAAGAGATGGGCGCCGAAGAAGCGCTGTTCATCCTTTATACCTCCGGCTCAACCGGCAAGCCGAAGGGCGTGCAGCACACTACCGGCGGCTACCTGCTCTACGCCGCCCTGACCCACGAGCGCGTGTTCGACTACCGCCCGGGCGAAATCTATTGGTGCACCGCCGACGTCGGCTGGATCACTGGCCACACCTATATCGTTTACGGCCCGCTGGCCAATGGCGCGACCACGCTGCTGTTCGAAGGCGTGCCGAACTACCCGGACATCACCCGCGTCGGCAAGATCGTCGACAAGCACAAGGTCAACATCCTCTACACCGCGCCAACCGCGATCCGCGCGATGATGGCCTCTGGCACTGCGGCCTGCGAAGGCGTGGATGGCAGCAGCCTGCGTCTGCTCGGTTCGGTGGGTGAGCCGATTAACCCGGAAGCGTGGGACTGGTACTACAAGAACGTCGGCCAATCCCGTTGCCCGATTGTCGATACCTGGTGGCAGACCGAGACCGGCGCCACCCTGATGAGCCCGCTGCCGGGTGCGCACGCGCTCAAACCGGGGTCGGCGGCACGGCCATTCTTCGGTGTGGTGCCGGCGCTGGTGGACAACCTGGGCAACATCATCGAAGGCGCCGCTGAAGGCAACCTGGTGATCCTCGATTCGTGGCCAGGCCAGGCGCGCACGCTGTACGGCGACCATGACCGTTTTGTGGATACCTACTTCAAGACCTTCCGTGGCATGTATTTCACCGGTGACGGCGCGCGTCGCGATGAAGACGGCTACTGGTGGATCACCGGGCGTGTGGATGACGTGCTGAACGTGTCCGGCCACCGCATGGGCACCGCCGAAATTGAAAGTGCGATGGTTGCGCACCCGAAAGTCGCTGAGGCCGCCGTAGTGGGTGTGCCGCATGACATCAAGGGGCAGGGCATCTATGTGTACGTCACGCTGAAAAACGGCGAAGAGCCGAACGAAGCGCTGCGCCTGGAGCTGAAGAACTGGGTGCGTAAGGAGATTGGCCCGATTGCTTCGCCGGATGTGATCCAGTGGGCGCCGGGCTTGCCGAAGACGCGATCCGGGAAAATCATGCGCAGGATTCTGCGCAAGATTGCCACGGCCGAGTATGACGGGTTGGGGGATATCTCCACGCTGGCAGACCCGGGTGTGGTGGCGCATTTGATTGAGACGCACAAGACCATGAACGCCGCTTAAAGAAGCGTACGAAGCCCCATTCGGTGAGAGCCGGGTGGGGCTTTTTATTGAGCTTTTGAAAAAAATGGAGATCCCCTGTGGGAGCGGGCTTGCTCGCGAATGCGGTGGGTCAGCTACACATCTGTTAACTGATCCGCCGCATTCGCGAGCAAGCCCGCTCCCACATTTGACCGAATTTCAAATTGAAACGGGTAGTGGTCTGACGGCTCCGCAGAACCCCCAAGCTAATAAATATCGGCTTCACCCGTAGGAGGTTTCTGAATGTTACCTTCGCCCCTGAATGTGTAACCCGCCGCCCAATCCTGAGGCAATGCGCTACGCCAATGCCCCGAAAAGCCGCATTCCAGACACCCCCAGAAATAAGATTAAACGCCAGACTTGCCGTGCTAGAAGGGTTTGCGAATAATAGGCCCGCTATTTGCAGTATCAGCAGGTTTACTATCTTTTGTCTCTGCATAAAATTCAGAGGCTGTCAATGTGCTGGATCCACTTTCTCGGTGCTTCTGTAAATTGTTGTCGCATTGAGGAAATATCGGCTTCCAGCCTGTCGTTAGAATGCCGATCACTCGCTCGTCGTCTCAGGTGTCGAACCTGCGTAGGACGCAGCACCGCTATTCGGTTTCACTGAAGTCGCATCGTGGGCCACGGCTCATACTGCTTTTTGCCCTATACCGATGGAGTCCCAAGATGAAGAAACTTGTGCTGTTGGGCGCCCTGGCGCTGTCCGTGCTGTCCATGCAGGCTTTCGCTGACGAGAAGCCCCTGAAAATTGGTATCGAAGCGGCTTACCCTCCGTTTGCCTCGAAGGCGCCGGATGGCAGCATCGTTGGGTTTGACTACGACATCGGCAACGCCCTGTGCGAAGAGATGAAGGTCAAGTGCACCTGGGTCGAGCAGGAATTCGACGGCCTGATCCCGGCGCTTAAAGTGCGCAAGATCGACGCGATTCTGTCGTCCATGTCCATCACGGATGACCGCAAAAAATCCGTGGACTTCACCAACCGCTACTACCTGACTCCGGCGCGCCTGGTCTTGAAGGAAGGCACCACCGTCAGCGACAGCCTGGATGAATTGAAAGGCAAGAAGATCGGCGTGCAGCGCGGTTCGATCCACGACCGTTTCGCCAAGGAAGTCCTGGCCCCTAAAGGCGCCACCGTTGTGCCTTACAGCTCGCAGAACGAAATCTACCTGGACATCGAAGCCGGTCGTCTCGACGGCACCGTGGCTGACGCCACCCTGCTGCAGGAAGGTTTCCTCGATACCCCAGCCGGTAAAGGCTACGCGTTCACCGGCCCGGCCTTCACCGACGTCAAATACTTCGGCGACGGCGTAGGCATCGCGGTACGTAAAGGCGACAAGGAAAACCTGGACCGCATCAACGCAGCCATTGCCGCGATCCGTGCCAACGGCAAGTACAAAGAAATCGAGAAAAAGTACTTCAACTTCGACATCTATGGTCCTGAAGCCAAGTAACGCGAAGTCGTAGTCTGCTCAGAATGGCGCAAGCAACAGAGGTCTCTGAAGTTTGCGCCATTTTTTCATCCCCCTTTTCGAGGACCTGAATCATGTTGAAAGGCTACGGGGCCGTCATCCTCGATGGCGCATGGTTGACGCTTCAGCTCGCCTTGTCGTCCATGGCCTTGGCCATCGTTCTGGGTCTGATCGGGGTCGCGTTACGCCTGTCGCCGGTGCGCTGGCTGGCCTGGCTGGGTGACTTGTACTCCACGGTGATCCGCGGGATCCCCGACCTGGTGCTGATCCTGCTGATTTTCTACGGCGGTCAGGACCTGCTTAACCGCGTCGCGCCGATGTTCGGCTTTGACGACTATATCGACTTGAACCCCTTGGCCGCCGGTATCGGCACCCTGGGTTTCATCTTTGGCGCCTACCTCTCGGAAACCTTCCGTGGCGCCTTCATGGCCATTCCCAAGGGCCAGGCCGAAGCCGGCCTGGCGTATGGCATGAGCAGCTTCCAGGTGTTTTTCCGGGTGATGGTGCCGCAGATGATTCGGCTGGCCATCCCTGGGTTTACCAACAACTGGCTGGTATTGACCAAGGCCACCGCGCTCATTTCGGTGGTGGGCCTGCAAGACATGATGTTCAAGGCCAAGCAGGCGGCAGACGCCACCCGCGAGCCTTTTACCTTCTTCCTCGCAGTGGCGGCGATGTACCTGGTGATCACCAGCGTCTCGTTGCTGGCCCTGCGTTACCTTGAGAAGCGCTACTCGGTAGGCGTAAGGGCGGCTGATCTATGATCTTCGACTACAACGTCATTTGGGAGGCCATGCCGCTGTACCTCGGCGGCTTGCTGACCACCCTGAAACTGCTCGCCATCTCGCTGTTCTTCGGCCTGCTCGCCGCCTTGCCCCTGGGCTTGATGCGCGTGTCCAAGCAGCCGATCGTCAACGGCGTGGCCTGGCTGTTCACCTACGTGATTCGCGGCACGCCGATGCTGGTGCAGCTGTTCCTGATCTACTACGGCCTGGCCCAGTTCGAGGCGGTGCGCGAAAGCGTTATGTGGCCGTTGCTGTCCAGCGCCACGTTCTGTGCGTGCCTGGCGTTTGCGATCAACACCAGCGCCTACACCGCCGAAATTATCGCCGGTAGCCTCAAGGCCACGCCCAATGGCGAGATCGAAGCCGCCAAGGCCATGGGCATGTCGCGTTACAAGCTGTACCGCCGCATCCTGCTGCCATCGGCCCTGCGCCGGGCGCTGCCGCAGTACAGCAACGAAGTGATCATGATGCTGCAGACCACCAGCCTTGCGTCCATCGTGACCCTGATCGACATCACCGGTGCCGCGCGCACGGTGAACGCCCAGTTCTACCTGCCGTTTGAAGCCTATATCACCGCCGGCGCGTTCTACTTGTGCCTGACTTTCATCCTGGTGCGCTTGTTCAAGTTGGCCGAAGGCCGCTGGCTGAGCTACCTGGCTCCACGGAAGCATTGATATGGAACGCATCGATCACCTGTTGCCCTGGGGTCACCTGGGCTGCGAGCGCCAGCTGAGCGTGTTTCGTTTCGGCACCGGCGAGCGCAAGGCTTACATTCAGGCCAGCTTGCACGCCGACGAATTGCCGGGGATGCGCGCCGCCTGGGAGCTGAAAAAGCGCCTGACCGAACTGGAAGCGCAAGGCGCCCTCAATGGCGTGATCGAGCTGGTGCCGGTGGCCAACCCGATGGGCCTGGGCCAGTTGCTGCAAGGCAGCCACCAGGGGCGTTTCGAGGTGGGCAGCGGCAAGAATTTTAACCGCGACTTCGTGGAATTAAGCCAGCCGGTCGCCGCCTCTCTTGATGGCAAGCTCGGCGATGATCCCCACGCCAACGTGCGCATGATCCGCCAGGCGATGGCCGATGCACTCGCCGCCTTACCTGCGCCGAGCAGCCAATTGCAAGGCATGCAGCGTGTGCTGCTGAGCCACGCCTGCACGGCGGACATCGTTCTCGATTTGCATTGCGACGCTGAAGCCGCGCTGCACATGTACGCGTTGCCTCAGCACTGGCCGCAGTGGCGGTCGCTGTCGGCGCACCTGGGTGTGAAGGTGGGCTTGCTGGCGGAAGATTCCGGCGGCAGCTCGTTCGATGAAGCCTGTTCGCTGCCGTGGTTACGCCTGGCCCAGGCGTTTCCCGAGGCGCAGATTCCGCTGGCGTGCCTGGCGACAACGCTGGAACTCGCTGGCCAGGCCGACACCGGCCGTGATGAAGCGATCTTCCACGCCGAAGGCATTCTGGCGTTCCTCGCCGAACAGGGCCTGATCAAGGGTGAATGGCCTGCGCCGCAACACGAACCGTGCGAAGGCTTGCCCTTCGGCGGCACCGAGTTGCTGTTCGCGCCCCACGCCGGGGTGATCAGTTACCTGCGTAAAGCCGGTGACCGGGTCGAAAAAGGCGAGCCGATTTTTGAAGTGATTGACCCTCTGGACGACCGCGTAAGCATCATCTGTGCGGGCACTTCGGGGGTGTTGTTTGCCGTTGAACGGCTACGTTATGCCCAAGCGGGTTTCTGGCTGGCCAAGGTGGCGGGGCGCGAAGCGCTGCGTCACGGGCGCTTGCTCAACGACTGACCACCTGTTTTTGTGAGAACCGACCGCATGTACAAACTTGAAGTCCAAGACCTGCATAAACGCTATGGCAGTCATGAAGTGCTCAAAGGCGTGTCCCTGGCCGCCGCGGCCGGTGATGTGATCAGCATCATCGGTTCCAGTGGTTCGGGCAAAAGTACCTTTTTGCGCTGCATCAACCTGCTGGAGCAACCCCACGCCGGCAAGATTCTGCTCAACAACGAAGAGCTGAAACTGGTAACCAACAAGGACGGCGCCATGAAGGCCGCCGACCCGAAACAGCTGCAACGCATGCGTTCGCGCTTGTCTATGGTGTTCCAGCATTTCAACCTGTGGTCGCACATGACTGCGCTGGAAAACGTGATGGAAGCGCCGGTGCACGTGTTGGGCATGTCGAAAAAAGACGCACGTGAAAAAGCCGAGCACTACCTGGCCAAAGTCGGCGTGTGCCATCGTAAGGATGCGTTCCCTGGCCATATGTCCGGCGGCGAACAGCAACGCGTAGCGATTGCCCGCGCCCTGGCGATGGAACCTGAGGTGATGCTGTTCGACGAACCGACCTCGGCGCTCGACCCGGAACTGGTGGGCGAAGTGCTCAAGGTGATGCAGGACCTGGCCCAGGAAGGCCGCACCATGGTGGTGGTGACCCACGAAATGGGCTTTGCCCGTGAAGTGTCGAACCAGCTGGTGTTCTTGCACAAAGGCATTGTTGAGGAGCGTGGCAACCCGCGTGAAGTGCTGGTGAACCCGCAGTCCGAGCGCCTTCAACAGTTCCTCTCCGGCAGCCTGAAATAATCAAGAACGTGCCCAATCCCCCTGTGGGAGCGGGCTTGTTGTGGCGAGGGAGCTTGCTCCCGCTGACTGCGTAGCAGTCTCCGGCTTTTTTGGGGGCGCTTCGCACCCCAGCGCAAGCAAGCTTGCTCGCCACAAAAGCCCGCTCCCACATTGGATCTCCACATGTTTTGAGATTTGTGATCGTTTACCGGCTAGCATTGGCCTTTGTCTTCATTACCGTTACTCGCTTCGGATAGCACTCCATGACCGCCCATAAAATTGGTTTCCTGATTTGGCCCAGCACAAAAGCCCTGACGCTTGCGCTGGCTGAGGAGGCCTTGCGCGTTGCTCAGCGGGTGCATCCGGACGTGGTCTACGAGCTGTCGTTCCTGCTCGCTGAACCTGCGGCCGAGGGTGCCTGGCAACTGCCGGGCGAGCCGTGGGCCGGTAAGCTTGAGGGCTTCCAGAAACTGTTCCTGCTGGCGGATGAGCCGCCCACCGTCATCGCCTCGCAACTGAGTACCGCGCTCAAACAGCTGGTGCGTGCCGGTTGCGTGATTGGCGGTTTGTCGGCGGGCGTATACCCGCTGGCCCAGCTCGGTCTGCTCGATGGCTACCGCGCCGCCGTGCACTGGCGCTGGCAGGATGATTTCGCCGAGCGCTTCCCCAAGGTCATCGCCACCAGCCACCTGTTTGACTGGGACCGCGACCGCCTCACCGCCTGCGGCGGCATGTCGGTACTCGACCTGTTGCTGGCGGTATTGGCCCGTGACCACGGCGCCGAACTGGCCGGTGCGGTCTCCGAAGAACTGGTGGTGGAGCGCATCCGCGAAGGTGGCGAGCGTCAGCGCATTCCGCTGCAAAACCGCCTGGGTTCCAGCCATCCGAAGCTGACCCAAGCGGTGTTGTTGATGGAAGCGAACATCGAAGAGCCGCTGACCACCGACGAAATCGCCCAGCACGTGTGCGTGTCGCGACGACAACTCGAACGCATCTTCAAGCAATACCTCAACCGCGTCCCGAGCCAGTACTACCTGGAACTGCGCCTGAACAAGGCACGCCAGATGCTCATGCAAACCAGCAAGTCGATCATCCAGATCGGCTTGTCGTGCGGCTTCTCCTCGGGGCCGCACTTCTCCAGCGCCTACCGCAACTTCTTTGGCGCCACCCCCCGTGAAGACCGCAACCAGCGGCGCAGCAGCAGCCCGTTCGAGTTATCGTCGGTGCCGTCCGAGCGCGGCTGAGTCGCTTTACTCTTCCTGCGGATGCGGGAAGGGTTGCGGCAGTGCATTACCCTGTTCATCCCATGTTGCTCCGGGCACCTCAAAGTCATTTCCCGTGCGTTGGAAATAGGTTCTGAGGTAAGCCAGGCTTTGGGCCGACAACGGGTTGGCGCTCAGGTCGGAGTCCTCGTTGAGGCTCGGAGTCATCTCCAGCAAGTCCGCCGGAATTTCCGTTATCTGGTTGCTGCTCAGGTCCAGCACTTGCAATTCAGAGAGCTGGAATACGCCGGGCGGCACGCGAGTGATCTGGGTGTTGCGCAAGTGCAGCGCTATCAACGATTGAATGCCGCTGACATCGGGCGCCAGGGTCAACGGGTTGTTACTCAGGTCAAGAAATTCCATCGCGCTCAAATCGTTTACCGAACGTGCCGCGTCCTCCGTCAATGTGATCTCGCAGTAATTCAACTCCACGCTGCACAGCCTGGGCATGCTGAACAGTGAACGGGGTAGCGCGCGCAACGAGCAGCGCTGCACGTTGAGTGTTTGCAGGTTGGGAAAGCACTGAAGCGTGCCATCGACTGCGGTCGTGGTGCCATTGCCGAGAAATTCAAACCGCGAAATGTGCTCTATGCGCGCGCTCAGCTGTGGCAGTGCACCCATGATCGGCGTGTCGATACTCAGGCTGTGAGTCAGTTCATCGTCGAGGCTTTCTTCGTCTTCCGCAGTTTCACGGCGCCATGCCTGTTCCAGCAGCGTCTTGAAGTCACGTCGGTGCAGTTGCTCCTGAGCGCGCGTGTGTTCATCCAGTGGCAGGTCCAGAAGCGGATGGCGCTCGGGCACATCCAAAATCCATTGGTCAAGGTCAATGCCCAGCTGTTGGTACTCTGCTTCAAGGCGTGTCACGTGCCCGGCGACATCGCTCATGTCGCCAGGCAGCCTGAAGATAAAACGGTCGGCTTCGTTTTCCAGCAGGAACGGATAAAGCGCCTCGACGCGTTCGCGTTCTGCAGCGGGCGTTTGGGCATTGAAAAACTCACCTGTGCGTTGGCAGTACGCCTTGATCTGGTTCAGGCTGCGGCTTGAAAGCGGGTTGGCGTATAGGTCAAGCCGGTGAGTCAGGGTGGCGGGCAATGTAAAGATCGCATCGGGCAGTTCCTGGATCGCGTTGCGACTGAGGTTTATCGACATAGACCGGTTCTGGGTCAGCAAGCCTGCTGGCGCTTGCGTCAAGCCGGTGTGCTGCAGGGAGACCTCTTGCAGGTTCACCAGTTGGCGAAAATCCACCGCGCGGCCGAGGGGGTTTTCGCCGAGGTCCAGGTGTTGCAGGCGGGTCATGCCTTGCAGCGCTGTTTGACTGGCGTCGGTCAGGGTGATCCCACAGCGCGGCAGGGACAAGTGGGTCAGCGTAGGAGCGTCGAATACCTTGGCCGGAATATCGCCCAGCCGCGCGTCCTGGATGTTGAGAATGTCCAGCGCCGCAAAGCTCTGGATGAACGTGTTGACCTGCATGGGGCCGCCGTTGCCTTCCAGGCTCAGGTAACCAATATGCTTGAACTGTGCGCTCAGCGTTGGCAGGTCGCCGGCCATTGCGCGGGGAATCATCAGCGAGTGGATAAACTGAGTGCCCTGAGGCGTTTCCCGCCGCCAGCTGCGTTCCAGCAATTGATGCAGCGCCTGTCGCCTGGCCTGCTCCAGGTCCGCCAACCCGGTTTCGGTCGACCAGGCGCTCAATTGCGTTTGCAGGGTGCCCAGTTCTTGCGCCAATCGCGCCAGCTCACGCCTGCCAGCCTCGATATCCCCAGGCAGGCTGAAGATGAATTTATTCACGCTGTCGTTGTTCATTGATGGGAACAGCAAGCGTGTATCGCGCTGGTCTACAGGCGCTGCGTCAGCCTCCCAATAGGTGCTGTGCTGTTGGTAGTAGGCCTTGATGCGCTCCAGCGTCGGTTGCGCAAGCGGGTTACCGGAAAAGTCAAAACGCTGGCTGCTGGAAGGCGACAGTTCAAACAGCGCCGGGGGCAGTTCGCGCAGGCGGTTGCCACTCAAAAAGGCCGTGCGCAGTCTGGGCAAATTCAGCAACCCTGCGGGCAGTTGGTCAATGCCGGTCCGGGACAGGTCGAGGGCTTCCAAGTCGCTCATCGATTGCACGTCGGGCAACTGCCCCAACGGGTTTTGATGCAGGTTCAGGTTCTCCAGACGGCTCATTGCCGCCAGGCGGGCTGCGCCTTGGGGAGTGAGCACCACGTTGCAGTTGTCCAGGCTGAGGTTGCGCAGTGCGGGCATCGCGCTGATCGAAGCGGGCAATTCGCCCAGCGGCGTTTCCCTGATTTCCAGGTGCCGCAAGCGCGGGAAATGTTCAATAAAACGTGCTGTCCCAGAGGTGCTTTCAGCGCCGAGCAGGGACAGGAAGGACACATGCGCAAATTCGGTGGCCAGCGGCGGCAGGTCACCCATGATCGGCCACCTCAGTTGCAGCGTGAAGCCGTCGCGCGTGTGGTCGCCGTAGTGGTTGTCAGCGTCGGTCTCTCGGCGCCAGCATTGCTGGATTTGCTCGACAATCAGGCGCCGGTTGCGCAGCTCGTACCGACGTTGACGTGCGGCCAGTTCAGTGCCGAAGGTGGGATGATGGGTGGGGATGTCGTTTTGCCAGGTGGCCAGCGTCGACTGCAGTTGCAGATGTATGGTTTCCAGTGCAGCAACCGCCACATCGGCGCTGCCCGGTGCCATGGCGTCTATCATTTGCTGTGCCTGCTGCTCGTCCAGGATGGGAAACAGTGCGCGTATACGTTGCCCCAGGCTCAGCGGTTGGGCCGCAGTGGGAGGCTCGCCGGCATAGCCGACGGTGTTGCCCAGCAGGCGCAGGGTTTCAACGCGCACCGACTCGGGCGCAGGCGCGTCGAGCAGCACGCGCAGGGTCTCGCGCGCCAGCGGGCGGTCGGCCAGACGGCGTCTGAGTTCAGGCCCTGCATGGATATCGATGCCCAGTGCATTGCGCTGGGCATCCGGCAGGGCGTGCAAGATGGCGGCATACAGGTCGATTTCGCCGCATAACGCGGCGCCGCCTTCGTACGCTACATAGCGGCCAGAGCCCAGGCGCACCAGCGTGCGGCGAATGGCGGCGTCAGCCGGGCCGACGGCGTTCCACAGTGCGCCATCGACGCTGCGATGCCGGGCTTCAAGCTGGACCTGGTCGGACCATCCGGGTTGCAGGATCAGCGAACTCAGTGCCAACCGGTCGGTGTCCAGCGTCTGTGGTGAACTCAGGTGCTGGCCTTCGTAGGCACGGCTCAGCTGTACTTCCTCCAGTGCTGCCCGCGCCAGCTCCGCCAGGCGCGGAGGCGTGCTGTGTTGATCCAAAACGTCCAGTTCTGCGCCGCTGGCCTGTTCCGAAAGCCGTTGGGCAACACTGACCGGCAGGCCTGGCGCGGTCTGCAGGAGTTGACGGGTATCCGCCGTCGAGGCAAGCGTCAGCGGCGCGTACCGTGAGTCAAACAGGCCGGCACGTTGACGTTCGACGCTTTGCGCGAGCTTTTCGCGCAGGTGGCGAGTGCGCACGTCCAGGCTCAATTGCGGGTCGCCGATGCGCTCATCAAATTGGATGCGCAGTTCATCCTCGGTCAGGGATTGGAGCACCGTCTTGAGCAGTTCGCCGTTGCTCAACTGGGCCTCATGAATCTGCACCACGGGTTTGGTCGGGTCGCCGAAGGTCCAGGTGACCTCACCCTGTTTATTCAAAAAGCGCAGTGATTTGCCCGCCGGCCAATTGCCGTAAGTGGTCAGCAACTGCAGTTGGTCCTGAGGATCGATGCTTTGGTACAGCGCCGGGTCGTCGCTGCGCAGGTTATCGATCAGCCGCTGTAGGTCGCGGTCGATGCGCAGGCGCGCCAGGGTGTCGTCGAGCAGCGGCGGGATCGGTTGGCTGTCGACGTGCATTTTGCGCAGGGCGTTTTCCTGCACGCCGCTGATGTTCAGGGCCAGTTCGCGATCCGCCTCATTCAAGCCCTGAGCCTTGTGCCCCAGGCGTTGCAGCAGGGTAGGGCGATCCCATTGCAACGGGCGCTCCAGTTCGGTGTGCCAGGCGCCGCTGCCGTTATGGCGCACCGTGGGTGTGTAAGCGTCGGCGCGTGTAGGGTGCTTGATCCGGTAATGGGCGCTGTTGTCGATTTTTTCCACGGCGTACAGCGTGCCTTCCAGCGGCAGTATCGACTCGCCTCGCACGGTGTGCAGGCCGTGTTCGCTGATGCCCATGCGAGGCGGCAAAGTGAGTGGTTGCTCGTAGGGTGTGAGGTCGGGTTTCCAATAACGGTTATTGCCGTTGGCCAGGGTCACCGGTTTGAAGCGGTCGAAAAACGCCACCACATCGCTTGGCAATGCCTTGCGAAGTTCGGCCACGCCAATGGTGCTGCCGGCGCCAAACGCGCCCAGTTCCACCAGTGACTGGAGAACGCCCATCAAATGCGCAAAGGCTTCACGGGTTTCGCCTTCGGCCCAGTCGATGATGCCCTCGAACACGTCGTCGAGCAGTTGATAGGCCATGTAGCCCAGCATCAATTCGCCCAGCCCTGGAATAAAGGGCGCGACGATCTGCACGGCGGCGTTGAGAATCGACGACGCAACGTTGACGAACGAGTCCCACAGCGCCCAGCGGGCGTTGCGGTCGACATCGGCAGTTGCCACTGCCTGAGTGCGTGCGTCGTTGAGCACCTGGTTGAGCTTTTGCTGATAGAGGTGTTGCCACACATCGCCCTGAATCACGCTGGCAGCAAACTGCAGTTTCGGGTCGTCGGTCGGCTCTTTGCGCCACGGCGCCTGCCCGCTGCCGTGCACGGGCGGGTGCCAGGTGATTCTTGCCAGGCGCTGGCTCAGGTTGGCGAAAAACTGCCCGCGGTGTTCGTGGGCAACGAAGCGGCTGAAAAACACTTGGTAGTCGTCGTCGCGCAGTTGTTGGGTCAGTGCCTGTTTAAACGCCAGTGGCGACGCATATTCCTTGAGCGGATGCGCCGGGTCATCGGGCACGTAGGCCACCAGGCGTTGCACTGAGCGCGTGTTTTCCAGGTCGGGGGCCAGCAGCAGGATGCCGCTGAGGGGCGCGTCCATCATCTTCAAGTCGTGGCAGCGCAGGGGCAGGTTCGCCCGTTCCAGGTCGCGGCGTCCTTCCAGTAAGCCTTCGATCTGTCGGGCGTAATCGTCGCCGATATCGCCGCGCAAACGCGCCAGTTGCAAGGCTGCGCGCAGGGCGGCTTTGCCACTGGCATCTACTTTGCGCCTCAGCACGGCGGCGCTCACCGGTTCAGTCATGCCCAACTGCTCGTTCAGATAGCGCTGGTAGCGCGCCCCGATATCCAGCTCGCGACACAGGGTGGTGAAGGCGTTGACGGTGATTGTTTGCCCGATGGTCGGCAGTGTCTCGAACTGGCCGCTGGGCGAGGGGCGCGTGATGAAGGTCGAGCCCGCTTCAAAGGCGCCCTCCAGGGTTTCGGCGTGTTCGAAGTTGTGCAGGGCGGCGTCCAGCAGTGACACGGTCCAGGTACGCGCTGCGCCGGAGGGGATCGAAAACCACGGCACATTCAGCGCAATGTAGAGGCGCAGGTGCACGGCTTCGCTGTCCAGGCTCAGGCCATAGCGTGTCAGCAAGGCGTTTTCGAGTACCTCGCGGGCAAATGCCTGGGGGTTTTTGATGTGTTTGAGGGCGTTATCCACGGCATTTTGCGCGGTCCAGTGGTCGGCGTTCAGGCCCTTGAGTGCGGTGCTGGCCTCAACCGGCTGCAGTTTGGCGCTGGAAAAGGCTTGGCGCTTGGCGTTCGACGCCTTGCCCAGCCAGGCGGGAATCGCGTTATTGAGGTGGTGATAATGGCTGTCGGGCCGGCGGTGACGGTGACGGGCGGAGGGCTTACTCATGCTGAATCTCTGATGGGCAGGAAAGCGCATCAGTAGATCAGTGTGTTTCAGGCGGTCTGCTCTAGATAGTTAGTTTAAACTGCGCCATTGCGACGCTATTTGTCGCATTGGCGTAAACCCGCTGAAAACAGGGGTTTGCGCTATAAGAAGTTGTCGCTTGGCGGCAAGGCCGCGCCGAAAACTGTCCTTACAATCCCAGCATCGCCCGCCATGTCCAGGCAGGCGTTCCTCTTCAGGAGACTCCGATGTCCGTTGAGCAAGCCCCGGTGCAACGTGCCGATTTCGACCAAGTCATGGTGCCTAACTACGCACCTGCCGCATTCATTCCTGTGCGTGGCGAAGGTTCGCGCGTATGGGACCAGGCGGGTCGCGAGCTGATCGACTTCGCAGGCGGCATCGCGGTCAACGTATTGGGCCACGCCCACCCGGCGCTGGTCGGCGCGCTGACCGAACAGGCCAACAAGCTGTGGCATGTCTCCAACGTCTTCACCAATGAGCCGGCCCTGCGCCTGGCTCACAAACTGATCGACGCCACCTTTGCCGAGCGTGTGTTCTTCTGCAACTCCGGCGCCGAAGCCAACGAGGCCGCCTTCAAGCTGGCCCGTCGAGTCGCGTTCGACCGTTTCGGCACCGAGAAATACGAAATCATTGCCGCGCTGAACAGCTTCCACGGCCGTACCCTGTTTACCGTTAACGTCGGTGGCCAGTCGAAGTACTCCGATGGTTTCGGCCCTAAAATCACCGGCATTACCCATGTGCCTTACAACGACCTGGACGCGCTGAAAGCCGCCGTGTCGGACAAGACCTGCGCCGTGGTGCTCGAACCGATTCAGGGCGAAGGCGGCGTGTTGCCGGCTGAGCTGGCTTACCTGCAAGGCGCCCGCGAACTGTGCGATGCGAACAACGCATTGCTGGTTTTCGACGAAGTGCAAACCGGCATGGGCCGCAGCGGCCACTTGTTCGCTTATCAGCATTACGGCGTGGTGCCGGACATCCTCACCAGCGCCAAGAGCCTGGGCGGCGGTTTCCCGATTGCGGCGATGCTCACCACCGAAGCGCTGGCCAAGCACTTGGTCGTCGGCACCCACGGCACCACCTACGGCGGTAACCCGCTGGCGTGCGCGGTGGCTGAGGCCGTTATTGATGTGATCAACACCCCAGAAGTGCTGGCCGGTGTAAACGCCAAACACGACCTGTTCAAGGCGCGCCTGCAACAGATCGGCGAGAAGTACGGCATCTTCAGCGAAGTGCGCGGCCTGGGCTTGCTGATCGGTTGCGTGCTGAGCGATGCCTTCAAAGGCAAGGCCAAGGACGTGTTCAACGCGGCCGAGAAAGAAAACCTGATGGTCCTGCAAGCAGGCCCCGACGTGGTGCGTTTCGCCCCGAGCCTGGTGGTGGAAGAGGCGGATATTCAGGAAGGTCTGGACCGTTTGGAACGTGCTGTGAAAACGCTGACCCAAGCCTGATACAAATCTGTCTGCCGGACCGGATCAAATGTGGGAGGGGGCTTGCCCCCGATAGCGGTGGATCAGTCACCTGATTTATCAACTGACAGACTGCTATCGGGGGCAAGCCCCCTCCCACATTTTGACCTGTGTTGAATCATGAGATGTCCGGCATTTTTTCCTATGAAGTTTTCGAGTTAAGGAGTGACACCATGCTGGTGATGCGCCCCGCGCAAATGGCTGATCTGGGCGAGGTACAGCGTCTGGCTGCGGACAGCCCGATTGGTGTCACCTCCTTGCCGGATGATGTGGAACGCCTCAGCGACAAGATCGCCGCCAGCGAGGCGTCCTTCGCGGCAGAGGTCAGTTTCAACGGTGAAGAAAGCTACTTCTTCGTGCTCGAAGACACCGAGACCGGCAAGCTTGCGGGCTGCTCGGCCATCGTCGCCTCGGCCGGTTACTCGGAGCCGTTCTACAGTTTTCGTAACGAGACCTTCGTGCACGCTTCCCGCGAGCTGAAGATCCACAACAAGATCCACGTGCTTTCCCAGTGCCACGACCTCACCGGCAACAGCCTGCTCACCAGTTTCTACGTGGTGCCTGAGCTGGTCGGTTCGCCGTGGTCGGAACTCAACTCCCGTGGCCGCTTGCTGTTCGTCGCCAGCCACCCCGAGCGTTTTGCCGACTCGGTGGTTACCGAAATTGTCGGCTACAGCGACGAGAACGGTGATTCGCCGTTCTGGGACGCCATCGGTCGCAACTTCTTCGACCTCAACTACGCCGCCGCCGAGCGCCTGTGCGGGCTGAAAAGCCGTACGTTCCTCGCCGAGCTGATGCCGCATTACCCGATCTACGTGCCGCTGCTGCCGGACGAAGCCCAGGAAGCGATGGGCCAGGTGCACCCGCGCGCGCAGGTCACCTTCGACATCCTGATGCGCGAAGGCTTCGAGACCGACCACTACATCGACATCTTCGACGGCGGCCCGACGCTGCACGCAAGGGTCTCCGGCATTCGCTCGATTGCCCAGAGCCGCGTGGTGCCGGTGAAAATCGGCGAGATGCTCAAGGGTGTCGGCCGCCAATACCTGGTGAGCAACGCGCAGTTGCAGGATTACCGCGCGGTGATGCTCGACCTGGACTACGCGCCGGGCAAACCAGTGACCCTGGACCTGGAAACGGCCGAAGCACTGGGTGTTGGCGAAGGCGCGAGTGTGCGTCTGGTTGCGGTTTAAACACTGCGGTTAAAAGAGAGTTTCGCGGGTGGCTGGCAACAGCGGCCCGTCTGAGGAGATAGCATGATCGTTCGTCCCGTACGCAGCAGCGATTTACCGGCCCTGATTGATCTGGCGCGCAGCACCGGCACCGGCCTCACCACCTTGCCGGCCAACGAAGAGCGCCTGACCCACCGGGTTGGCTGGGCGGAAAAAACCTTTCGCGGCGACGCCGGGCGGGGCGATGCCGACTACCTGTTTGTGCTGGAAAACGACGAAGGCCAGGTGGTGGGCATTTCCGCCATCGCTGGCGCCGTTGGCCTGCGCGAGCCCTGGTACAACTTCCGGGTGGGCCTGACCGTCAGCGCCTCCCAGGAATTGAATATCTACCGCGAGATTCCGACGCTGTTTTTGGCCAACGACCTCACCGGCAATTCTGAATTGTGCTCGTTGTTCCTGCACGCCGATTACCGCACGGGCCTCAACGGCCGCATGCTGGCCAAGGCGCGCATGCTGTTTATCGCGGAATTCCCGCAGTTGTTCGGCAACAAGATCATTGCCGAGATGCGCGGCGTGTCCAACGACGCCGGCCGCTCGCCATTCTGGGAAAGCCTGGGTCGACACTTCTTCAAAATGGAATTCAGCCAGGCGGATTACCTCACCGGCGTGGGTAACAAGGCGTTTATCGCCGAGCTGATGCCGAAGTTTCCGCTGTACAGCTGCTTCCTCTCTGAAGACGCGCGCAACGTGATCGGCAAAGTCCACCCGGACACCGAGCCTGCGTTGAGCATGCTCAAGAGCGAAGGGTTCAGCTACCAGGGTTACGTCGACATTTTCGACGCTGGCCCGGCGGTGGAGTGTGAAACCTCCAAGATCCGCGCCGTGCGTGACAGCCAGTCGCTGGTGTTGGCCATCGGCACGCCGGGGGACGACGCCACGCCGTTCCTGATCCATAACCGCAAGCGTGAGGAATGCCGCATTACCGCCGCGCCAGCCCGCCTGGCGGCAGGCACGCTGGTGGTCGACCCACAAACCGCCAAACGCTTGCAACTGGTGGTGGGTGATCAAGTGCGTGCTGTTCCGTTGTCCGCTGCTCGGGAGTCGAAATAATGAATTCGCTGTATATCGCAGGCAGCTGGCTGGCTGGCCAGGGTGAACTGTTTGAATCGCGCAACCCGGTGACCCAGCAGGTGCTGTGGGCCGGCAATGGCGCGAGCGCAGAACAAGTTGAGTCCGCCGTGCAGGCGGCGCGCCAAGCGTTCCCCGCATGGGCCAGCCGTTCGCTGGAAGACCGCATCGGCGTGCTGGAAACCTTCGCCGCCACCCTGAAACGCCGCGCCGATGAAATCGCCCGCTGCATCGGTGAGGAAACCGGCAAGCCGCTGTGGGAATCGGCGACTGAAGTCACCAGCATGGCCAACAAGATTGCCATCTCGGTACAGAGCTACCGCGAGCGCACCGGCGAAAAGAGCGGCCCCTTGGGCGACGCCACCGCCGTATTGCGCCACAAACCTCACGGTGTGGTGGCGGTGTTCGGGCCGTATAACTTCCCCGGCCACTTGCCGAACGGGCACATCGTACCGGCCTTGCTGGCGGGTAATACCGTGCTGTTCAAACCGAGCGAGCTGACCCCCAAAGTCGCCGAGTTGACCGTGCAGTGCTGGATCGAAGCGGGCTTGCCGGCGGGCGTGTTGAACCTGCTGCAAGGCGCGCGGGAAACCGGGATTGCGCTGGCGGCCAACCCGGGTATCGACGGGTTGTTCTTTACCGGTTCCAGCCGCACCGGCAACCATCTGCACCAGCAGTTCTCCGGGCGCCCGGACAAGATCCTCGCGCTGGAAATGGGTGGCAATAACCCGTTAGTGGTGGACGAAGTCGCCGATGTGGACGCGGCGGTCTACACGATTATTCAGTCGGCGTTCATCTCCGCCGGCCAGCGTTGCACCTGTGCGCGCCGCCTGCTGGTGCCGGAAGGCGTGTGGGGCGATGCGTTGCTGGCGCGTCTGGTGGAGGTCAGCGCGAGCATTGAAGTTGGCGCGTTTGACAGGCAACCTGCGCCGTTCATGGGTTCGTTGATCTCCCTCGGCGCAGCCAAAGCCTTGATGGACGCTCAGGAACTGATGTTGGCGAATGGCGGCGTGGCGCTGCTGGAAATGACTCAGCCGCAGGATCAGGCCGCTTTGCTGACTCCGGGCATCATCGACGTGACCGGCGTGACCGAGCGCGAAGACGAAGAACTGTTTGGCCCGCTGCTGCAGGTGATCCGCTACGCTGATTTTGAAGCGGCGATTGTCGAGGCCAACAACACTCAATATGGTTTGGCCGCGGGCTTGTTGTCTGACTCCGAAGCGCGTTATCAGCAGTTCTGGCTGCAAAGCCGTGCCGGGATCGTCAACTGGAACAAACAGCTGACCGGCGCCGCCAGCACCGCGCCATTTGGCGGGGTAGGCGCGTCGGGCAACCACCGCGCCAGTGCGTATTACGCGGCGGATTATTGCGCGTACCCGGTGGCCTCGCTTGAGACCCCGAGTCTGGTGCTGCCAGCAACGCTGACGCCCGGTGTAACGCTGATCTAACGGTGGGAGCGGGCCCCTGTGGGAGCGGGCTTGCTCGCGAAGGCGGTGGTTCAGTCGCCGGATGTATTGACTGACACACCGTCTTCGCGAGCAAGCCCGCTCCCACACAAGCCCGCTCCCACGGTTGATTTGCGGTGTATTCAAGTAATTTGAAGCCTATAAAAACAGATGTTCGTGGAGCCTCGCCGATGAAATCCTGTGAAGTCAATTTTGACGGTCTAGTGGGGCCGACCCATAACTACGGCGGTTTGTCCTACGGCAACGTCGCGTCCCAGAGCAACAGCCAGCAGTCTTCGAACCCGAAGGAAGCGGCGTTGCAGGGACTGCAAAAAATGAAAGCCCTGATGGACATGGGCTTCAAGCAAGGGGTGCTGGCGCCTCAGGAACGTCCTGACGTGGCCGCCTTGCGCAACCTCGGTTTCAGTGGCACTGACGCTCAAGTGATCCAGCAAGCCGCCAAGCACGCCATGCCGTTGCTGGTGGCGAGTTGCTCGGCCTCGAGCATGTGGGTGGCCAACGCGGCCACGGTCAGCCCGAGCGCCGACACCGCGGATGGCCGCGTGCATTTCACCGCCGCCAACCTCAACTGCAAATACCACCGCAGCATTGAGCACCCCACCACCAGCCGCGTGCTGGGGGCGATGTTTGCCGACGGGAAACACTTCGCCCACCACGCCGCCTTGCCGGCGGTGGCGCAATTTGGCGACGAAGGCGCCGCCAACCACACGCGTTTTTGCCGTGAGTACGACGAGGCGGGCGTAGAGTTTTTCGTGTTCGGCCGCAGTGCGTTCGACACCCGTTACCCGGCGCCGCAAAAGTACCCGGCGCGCCAGACGCTTGAAGCGTCCCAGGCGGTCGCGCGCCTGCACGGCTTGAAGGAAGACGGCGTGGTCTATGGCCAGCAGAACCCGGCGGTGATCGATGCCGGCGTGTTCCACAACGACGTGATCGCGGTGGGCAACGGCGAGATGCTGTTCTATCACGAGGATGCGTTCCTCAATACCGATCAAATGCTCGCCGAGCTGCAAGGCAAGCTGGGCAAGTTGGGCGGTAATTTCCAGTCGGTGTGCGTGCCCCGTGCCCAGGTCAGCGTTGAAGACGCCGTGCGTTCCTACCTGTTCAACAGCCAGTTGCTCAGCCGCCCCGACGGCTCGATGCTGCTGATCGTGCCGGAAGAATGCCGCGCCAACGAACGCGTCTGGCAGTACCTGCAAAGCCTGACGGCGTCCGGTGGGCTGATCCGCGAGGTGAAGGTCTTCGACCTCAAGCAAAGCATGCAGAACGGCGGTGGCCCGGCATGCCTGCGTTTGCGCGTGGCGCTGAACGAAACGGAACTGGCGGCGGTGAACCCAGGCGTTATCATGACCGCGCCGTTGTACGAAACGCTGACCCAATGGGTCGACAAGCACTACCGCGACAGCCTGCGCGAAAGCGACCTGGCGGACCCGCAATTGCTGCTTGAGTGCCGGACGGCACTGGATGAACTGACGCAAATCCTTAAACTGGGCTCGGTATATCCTTTCCAGATCAATTAACGCCACCTCCTTTTACGCCCTATGTTGAGAGTTTTTTTATGACCACCGACACCTTGAAACTGATCCTTGAAGACACCGACGGCACCCAGCTCGAAACCTCTTGCACCCGCGTTGCGGTGGTGTGGCAGGGCAAGGAAATCTGGATCCAGCACGACGGCCGTGGCCAATTGCTGATCGGTGTGGATGTGGAAGAAGGCGACGCCGAATACGCCAACCTGCTGATGCGCCCATTGGCCACCAACCTGATGAGCCTGCAACTGGAAATGGAACCGGCTGAGGTTGAAGGTGATGACGACGACCACGTCCACGGCCCAGGCTGCAACCACTAAGGAAGCCGCTTATGCTCGCCCTCGGCAAACTGCTTGAACTGACCCTCGCCGGTCGCGAACCGGCGCAAAAAATTCAACTGACTGTCGACGGCGTGCAGATGCGCTGGCTCAGCGAGGGCGCACTTGAAGTGCGCCCGCCGCAGGCCCGGGACAACGGCAGCGACGTGTTGCTGTCGTCCGGCATTCATGGCAACGAAACGGCGCCGATCGAACTGCTCGACCGCCTGTTGCATGGCATTGCCCGTGGGGAGATCAAACCCCGCAACCGTATTCTGTTCCTGTTCGGCAACCCCGAGGCCATGCGCCGCGGCGAGCGTTACCTGGAACTGGACGTCAACCGGCTGTTCAACGGCCGTCATGAAAAAAACATCGGCCCCGAAGCCATGCGCGCCGCCGAGCTTGAGCAACTGGCCCGCAGCTTTTTCAGTTTGCCTGGCCGTTCGCGCCTGCATTACGACCTGCACACCGCTATTCGTGGCTCGAAGATCGAGCAATTCGCCCTGTACCCGTGGAAAGACGGGCGCCAGCATTCCCTTCGAGAGCTGGCGCGCCTGCGCGCCGCCGGCATGGAAGCGGTGCTGTTGCAGAACAAGACCTCGATCACCTTCACCGCGTTTACCTACGAGCAACTTGACGCCGAGGCGTTCACCCTGGAGTTGGGCAAGGCGCGACCATTCGGGCAGAACGAGGGCGTAGACGTGTCACGCCTGGAGGCTCGCTTGAAGCACATCATTGAAGGCACTGAGCCTGAGACCGATAGCCTCGACGGCCTGCAGCTGTTTGCCGTGTCGCGCGAAGTCATCAAGCACAGTGACGCCTTCCTGATGCACCTGCCGGCCGACGTGGAAAACTTCTCGCCGCTCGCCAAGGGCTATCTGCTGGCCGAAGACGTCGCCAAGACCCGCTGGGTGATCGAGGAGGAGGGCGCGCGCATCATCTTCCCCAACCCGAAAGTGAAGAACGGCTTGCGCGCCGGGATCCTCATTGTGCCGACCACCGAGCAGGGCTTGGCTTAGTCTTTGCGGTATTGCAGGCGCGGCGGTAACCCCAGTTCTTTGCGCAAGCCGTTTTCACTGAACGCTGGCGGGTTGGTGTTTGTCGGCGGGGTGCCGGGGTCTCTGTCGAAGTCGAACGGCTGCGCAGTGGTCGGCAAGCCTACGGCCTGAAGTTCGCTGTTGGGGACCAGGTCGCGCGGTTTGGTGCCGTCGATTCCATCCAGGCTTCCCCCCCGCAATACCGTGCCGCTGATGTTGTTGTAGGCGTGGCACAGTTCGTGGAACAGGTTGATGATGCTGGGCGTTCCGGGAACGATATCGGTGGTGTTGTACCAGATG
This sequence comes from Pseudomonas sp. AMR01, assembly GCF_041946035.1. NCBI lineage: Bacteria > Pseudomonadati > Pseudomonadota > Gammaproteobacteria > Pseudomonadales > Pseudomonadaceae > Pseudomonas > Pseudomonas sp. AMR01. Next base: position 8,084 of record NZ_JAUTYR010000033.1, on the reverse strand, counting down.
CTTCCGCCATAGGACGGGCGCCCTGGCTGATTATTGTCGATAAACGGCCATGTCGCGCTTGCAGGGTCCGGCGCGAAAAGCCCGTTGGGTTCTGGGTAAAACTCATGGATGGTGATGGGGCGGCCACTCGCCAACGTGGCGCGTTCCAGTTCCGCCAACAACCGTTGACCGGTCGGTGAACCAAGCAACAGACGCAGGTCGTCGTTGACCCGTGCAATGAATGGCGCACTGCCCTGAATGGTTATGCCGCTGTGAGCCAGTGGCTTGGGTTCGAGGTGGATGGCATGGGAAGCCAACTGCCCTTGCGGGAGGTCGGGGAGGGTGTCCGGGTGCATCATCAGGGCGCAGTTAACGGTCAGGTTGCTCTTGAAGTTGAAGTAGGTCACGTCGTCGGCTTTGAGCTGGGTGACCTCGTTGAGCCCGTCGCCGGTGTAGATCACATTGCTCGCCGGGCCGGCCTTGATCCGGTCGTTACCGGGGCCGCCGCTGAGGATATTCGGCCCACGGCCACCGAGAATATGGTCGTCGCCCTCACCACCGTCGATAAAGCAGCTGCCATCACCGCCGCTGATGTCGTCGCTGCCGGGGCCGCCGTACACCGTCATGTGAGTGCCTTGATAGCCGTGCACTTCGTCGTTGCCGTCGCCAGCCTCGACGTGACACTTGCCGTTGAGGACCGCGATGAAATCATCACCGGGGCCTGTGTACACGCTGGCGATTCTGGCGGCGGTGAACACGCGGTCGTCGCCTTCGCCGGTGTAGATGAAGACGGGAACAATCACGTTGTCCTCGATGTGAATCCGGTCGTTGCCGCCCTGTGTGTCCAGTACCAGCGTTTGTGACTGCCAGTTGAGCGTGATTTCGTAGCGTGACTGGTTGATCTGCACAGACAGCGTCGACAGCGGCCCGGCGGGAGGTGCAGCGGCGAAGACGTTGACGTTGTCGGGCACGTTAAAGGTGGTGAGGCACAGTTGATCAACGTGTTGCTCCTTGAACAGTCTGCGCTCGATACGCACATTTTCATTTTCAAGGATTTCATGTACCTCGATAAACCCCGGGCCGCCCGGGCGATTATGGGTGGGCTCGCGCCTGGGGTTGGCGGTGCGTGTGTTGGCGTCGATGACGTAGACGCCGTCGGCGTTTGGGGGGGTTAACATGTCGCGTGTCCTTTGGTTAAGTAGGCAGGCGGTACTTAACGGCAAGGGCGCGCTGTTGAGGCGGTAACTATGCAAGCGCCCACAAAAACGCCCCGACAAGCGAGCTTGTCGGGGCTTTTTTTGTAACGGGCTGAGCGTGGGTCAGACCGCCAGTTTTTGCTCGCTGCGACGGATCGCGCGGACTTTGTGCAGGGTGTCGGCGCAGGTGCGTGCCGCTTCCTGGCCCTTGTGCACGAAGTGTTCGTAGAAGAACGTGGTGTGCTCGCTGCCAGCGTGGAAGTGGTGCGGGGTCAGGGACACCGAGAACACCGGCACTTCGGTTTCGAGCTGAACCTGCATCAGGCCGCTGACCACCGATTGGGCGACGAACTCGTGACGGTAGATGCCGCCGTCCACTACCAGGGCTGCGGCAACGATACCGGCATATCGGCCGGTCTTGGCGAGCAGTTTGGCGTGCAGGGGCAGTTCAAAGGCGCCGCCGACTTCGAAGAAATCGATGTCCGATTCCTGGTAGCCCTGGGCGATCATTTCGGCGAGGAAACCTTTACGGGCTTGGTCTACGATTTCCTTGTGCCAGCAGGCCTGGATAAACGCGACGCGCTCGCCGTGATGGTTTTTGCTTTTGCTGTCGATTGAGATGGGTTGCATGTTCTGACTCCTGTTTAAGAAAAAAACAGGGCGTTATGAATCGAATGGGATTTAAGGGTACGGACAGCTACGCCATGCAAGCATGAACGCGGCGCTCGGCCCTTAGGTGCCAATCCCGTTCTCTCTTCATCCGGACTATGACCGTCGGCCCCGGGATCACACCGGGTCTGCTGACCTTGTCGCCGTCCTGCGTGAGCAGTTCGAGGCGCCAAGCGCTCGCGGGCTATGCACATTGCGCGCAATTACCGCCGGTGGGGAATTACACCCCGCCCTGAGAACGTTGCCACCAGAACCCTGGCGGCGGTGAGTTTTTAACATGGATTTTCAAAAACTGCACGGGCGCCGTATCGATAAGCTATATCGGTTTGTTTGGTTGGTATTCGATTGAAGGTACAGCGGGGCTTGATATTGCGTGGCTTTGCCCGCAGTAATCACTCATATAAGAAACGACTTAACCCTCCAGAGGCTTGTTTCATGTCTGTGATCGACCTGCGCAGCGACACCGTGACCCAACCCACCCCCGGCATGCGGGACGCGATGGCCAACGCCGCCAGCGGCGACGACGTGTATGGCGAAGACCCCAGCGTCAACCACCTGGAGGCCGAAATGGCCAAGCGCCTGGGGTTTGCGGCGGCACTCTTCGTGCCCACCGGCACCATGAGCAACCTGCTGGCGTTGATGGCTCACTGTGAGCGCGGCGAGGAATATATCGTTGGTCAGCAAGCCCACACCTACAAATACGAAGGTGGCGGGGCGGCGGTACTCGGTTCGATCCAGCCTCAGCCGCTGGACGTGCAGGCGGACGGCTCCCTCGACCTGGATCAGGTACTGGCGGCGATCAAACCCGATGATTTCCACTTCGCCCGCACCCGTCTGCTGGCGCTGGAAAACACCATGCAGGGCAAGGTATTGCCGCTGGAGTACCTGGCCAAAGCCCGGGCATTCACCCATGAACACGGCCTGGCCCTGCACCTGGACGGCGCGCGAATCTACAATGCGGCGGTCAAGCTGGGCGTGGATGCGCGTGAGATTGCCGGTTATTTCGACTCGGTGTCGGTGTGTTTGTCCAAAGGCCTCGGCGCGCCGATTGGCTCGGTGTTGTGCGGTTCCGCGGCGCTGATCGCCAAGGCGCGGCGCCTGCGCAAGATGGTCGGCGGCGGCATGCGCCAGGCCGGCTCCCTGGCTGCGGCGGGGTTGTACGCGCTGGATCATCAGGTGCAGCGCCTGGCCGATGACCACGCCAACGCGCAGTGGCTGGGGGATGAACTGCGTAAGGCCGGTTACGAGGTCGAGCCGGTGCAGACCAATATGGTTTACGTGCACCTGGGGGATCGCGCGCAGGCCTTGAAGGCGTTCGCCGCTGAACGCGCGATAACGTTGAGCGCCGCGCCGCGCCTGCGCATGGTCACGCATATGGACGTGAGCCGGGCGCAGATCGAGCGCGTGCTGGAGACATTTGTCGAGTTTTCCCGAAAATGACACTGCAGACCGTCTAATTGACTGTCTCTATCGCATAAACACGCTGTACCACCGGCAAAGGGCCGATATAATGCGGCCCTTTGCCGTCGCTCCGTCTGATGATGTTGCGCACTGGCCTTTGGCCGCAGCCTCCGTGGAAGAACCTAATGAAAAGCGCAGAAATCCGTGAAGCCTTCCTTCGCTTCTTCGAAGAACAAGGCCACACCCGTGTAGCCTCCAGCTCCTTGATCCCAGGCAATGACCCAACCCTGCTGTTCACCAACGCGGGGATGAACCAGTTCAAGGACTGCTTCCTGGGCCAGGAAAAGCGCGCCTACACCCGCGCTACCAGCAGCCAGAAGTGCGTACGCGCCGGCGGCAAGAACAGTGACCTGGAAAACGTGGGTTACACCGCGCGCCACCACACGTTCTTCGAAATGCTCGGTAACTTCAGCTTCGGTGACTATTTCAAGAAAGATGCGATTACCTTTGCCTGGACCTTCCTGACCGGCGTGTTGAAGCTGCCGAAGGAAAAACTCTGGGTCACCGTCTACGCCACCGACGACGAAGCGTATGACATCTGGACCCAGCAAATCGGTGTGCCGGCCGAGCGCATGATCCGCATCGGCGACAACAAGGGCGCGCCTTACGCCTCCGATAACTTCTGGACCATGGGCGATACCGGCCCGTGTGGCCCCTGCACCGAGATCTTCTACGATCACGGCGCCGACATCTGGGGCGGCCCGCCGGGCTCGCCGGAAGAAGACGGCGACCGTTACATCGAGATCTGGAACAACGTGTTCATGCAGTTCAACCGCACCGCCGATGGCGTGTTGCACCCGCTGCCGGCGCCGTCGGTGGACACCGGCATGGGCCTGGAGCGGATCAGTGCGGTGATGCAGCACGTTCACTCCAACTACGAAATCGACCTGTTCACCAACCTGCTGAGCGCTTCGGCTGCGGCGATTGGCTGCGCCAACGAAGGCCAGTCTTCGCTCAAGGTGGTGTCGGACCACATTCGTTCCTGCGGCTTCCTGATCGCCGACGGCGTGTTGCCGTCGAACGAAGGCCGTGGTTATGTGCTGCGCCGTATCATCCGTCGCGCCTGCCGTCACGGTAACAAGCTGGGCGCCACCGGCAGCTTCTTCTACAAAATCGTAGCCGCACTGGTGGCCGAGATGGGCGAAGCCTTCCCGGAACTCAAGCAGCAGCAAGCCAACATCGAGCGCGTGCTCAAGGCTGAAGAAGAGCAGTTCTCCAAGACCCTGGAACACGGCCTGAAGATCCTCGAACAGGACCTGGCTGAGCTCAAAGGCACCGTGGTGCCGGGCGACGTGGTGTTCAAACTGTACGACACCTACGGTTTCCCGATGGACCTGACTGCCGACATCGCCCGTGAGCGCGAGCTGACCGTCGATGAAGCCGGTTTTGAGCGTGAGATGGAAGCCCAGCGCGTGCGTGCCCGTTCGGCCAGCTCCTTTGGCCTGGACTACAACACCCTGGTCAAGGTTGATGTGCCGACCGAGTTCGTCGGCTACAAGGCGACCGTTGGCTCGGCCAAAATCGTGGCCATTTACAAAGATGGCAAATCCGTCGATGCGTTGAGCGAAGGCGACGAGGCCGTTGTGGTCCTGGACCAGACGCCGTTCTACGCCGAGTCCGGTGGCCAGATTGGCGACTGTGGTTTCCTCAGCTCGACCTCCGGGCGTTTTGAAGTGCGTGACACCACCAAGACCGGCGGTGCGTTCCTGCACCACGGCGTGCTGGTGCTGGGCAACCTGACGGTCGGCGCACCGGTAGACACTCAAGTGGATGCCGACGTACGGCATGCAACTGCTTTGAACCACTCGGCCACTCACCTGCTGCACGCCGCGTTGCGTCAAGTATTGGGTGAACATGTGCAGCAGAAAGGTTCATTGGTTAACAGTCAGCGCCTGCGCTTCGACTTCAGCCACTTTGAAGCGATCAAGCCTGAGCAATTGAAGGCTCTGGAAGACATCGTCAACGCCGAGATTCGCAAGAACACCCCGGTGGAAACTGAAGAAACCGACATCGAGACCGCCAGGAATAAAGGCGCCATGGCGCTGTTTGGTGAGAAGTACGGCGACCAAGTGCGCGTACTGAGCATGGGCGGCAGCTTCTCGGTGGAGCTGTGTGGCGGTATCCACGCCAACCGCACCGGCGACATCGGCCTGCTGAAAATCATCAGCGAAGGCGGTGTGGCGTCCGGTGTACGGCGTATTGAAGCGGTGACCGGCGCTGCGGCCCTGGCCTACCTCAATGCGGCTGAAGAACAACTCAAGGAAGCGGCGGGCCTGGTCAAGGGCAGCCGTGACAACCTGATCGACAAGCTGTCCGCCGTTCTGGAGCGCAACCGTGCGCTGGAGAAACAGCTGGAGCAGCTGCAGGCCAAGGCAGCCAGTGCGGCGGGCGACGATCTGTCGGCCGGCGCGCTGGACGTCAAGGGTGTGAAAGTCCTGGCGGTGCGCCTGGACGGTCAGGACGGCAAGGCATTGTTGGCCTTGGTCGATCAGTTGAAGAACAAACTCGGCCGCGCAGTGATCCTGCTCGGCGGTGTCCATGAGGAAAAGGTCGTTCTGGTTGCCGGTGTAACCAAGGACCTGACTGGCCAACTCAAGGCCGGTGATTTGATGAAGCAAGCCGCCGCGGCAGTGGGCGGGAAGGGCGGTGGTCGTCCGGACATGGCGCAAGGCGGTGGTGTAGACGCTGGCGCCCTGGACGCGGCACTGGCCCTGACCGTGCCGTTTGTCGAGGCAGGCATTTAAGGCGCTGTTACTGAGCCCATGGTCTAGTCATGGGCTCGCTCGGTTGCTTGAATTCGTTTATTGGGCGCCCCTTTACGGGCTGAGGCGGCTTAGAAATGGCTTTGATCGTACAGAAATTTGGAGGCACCTCGGTCGGCTCTGTTGAAAGAATCGAGCAGGTCGCTGACAAGGTTAAGAAATTCCGCGATGCCGGCGACGACCTGGTGGTGGTGCTGTCGGCCATGAGCGGCGAGACCAATCGCCTGATCGATCTGGCCAAGGCAATCAGCGGCGATCAACAACCGCTGCCGCGTGAGCTGGATGTGATCATCTCCACGGGCGAGCAGGTGACGATCGCCTTGCTGGCCATGGCGCTGAACAAACGTGGTGTGCCAGCGGTGTCCTACACTGGCAGTCAGGTGCGCATCCTCACCGACAGCGCGCACACCAAGGCGCGCATCCTGCAAATTGATGATCAGAAAATTCGTACTGATCTCAAAGCCGGGCGCGTGGTAGTTGTAGCAGGGTTCCAGGGTGTGGACGAACACGGCAACATCACCACACTGGGGCGCGGCGGTTCGGACACGACCGGCGTGGCACTGGCTGCAGCTTTAAAGGCCGATGAATGCCAGATCTACACCGATGTGGACGGTGTTTACACCACTGATCCGCGCGTTGTTTCCGTGGCTCAGCGCTTGGAGAAGATCACCTTTGAAGAGATGCTGGAAATGGCCAGCCTCGGTTCGAAGGTGTTGCAGATTCGCGCGGTGGAGTTTGCCGGCAAGTACAACGTTCCGCTGCGCGTATTGCACAGCTTCAAAGAGGGTCCGGGCACCCTTATTACTATTGATGAAGAGGAATCCATGGAACAGCCGATCATTTCCGGCATCGCTTTCAACCGCGATGAAGCCAAGCTGACGATCCGTGGCGTGCCGGATACTCCGGGCGTGGCGTTCAAGATTCTCGGTCCTATCAGTAGCGCCAATATTGAAGTCGATATGATCGTGCAGAACGTTTCGCACGATAACACCACCGATTTCACCTTCACCGTGCACCGCAACGAGTACGATGCGGCGGAGAAGATTCTGCAGAACACTGCGAGCGAGATTGGCGCCCGTGAAGTGGTCGGCGATACCAAGATTGCCAAGGTGTCGATCGTGGGTGTGGGCATGCGTTCCCATGCCGGCGTTGCCAGCCGCATGTTTGAAGCCCTGGCCAGGGAAAGCATCAACATCCAGATGATCTCCACCTCGGAAATCAAAGTCTCGGTGGTGATCGGAGAGAAGTACCTGGAGCTGGCTGTGCGTGCACTGCACACCGCTTTTGAGCTGGACGCACCGGCCCGACAGGGCGAGTGATGCAATGCCAGGAAGGCGCGGTTTACCGCGCCTTTCATTTTTTTGTGGGGCGCATGTTGTTTTGCGTGGGCTCGACAATACTTAGGCAGTAGGACTATGGCTTTTGGTCGTAGGCCGAAGGCCTTTTTTTGCAGACTGTGGTTCCTGAACTGTATTGCGTGAGGTGAAAGGTATGCTGATTCTGACTCGTCGTTGCGCAGAAAGCCTGATTATCGGTGATGGCGAAATCACCGTGACCGTGCTCGGCGTCAAAGGCAATCAAGTGCGTATCGGGGTTAACGCTCCGAAAGAGGTAGCGGTCCACCGCGAGGAAATTTACCTGCGGATCAAGAAAGAGAAGGACGAAGAACCAAGCCTTTAATTTTTATCGTTTTTTATGTTTGCAAACGGGGATGAACGTGGTTAATATACGCCCCGTGTTGCGGAGAGCTGGCCGAGTGGCCGAAGGCGCTCCCCTGCTAAGGGAGTACACCTCAAAAGGGTGTCGGGGGTTCGAATCCCCCGTTCTCCGCCATTATTTGCTTAGTACGTTGCAATCTGGTTTTTTCGGTAAGTTGTTGAAATTACTCGAAAAAATAGCTTTACATAGAGATTGAACGGCCTATAATGCGCGGCAACAAATGCACTCGTAGCTCAGCTGGATAGAGTACTCGGCTACGAACCGAGCGGTCACAGGTTCGAATCCTGTCGAGTGCACC
>NZ_JAUTYR010000146.1:0-571 GCF_041946035.1 Pseudomonas sp. AMR01 | reverse complement strand
CGCCCGCAAGGGTCTGGCCGATACCGCGCTCAAGACGGCGAACTCGGGTTACCTGACCCGCCGTCTGGTCGACGTGTCGCAGGACTGCGTGATCGTCGAGGAAGACTGCAAGACCGAGAACGTGCTCGAAATGCGCGCCATCGTTCAGGGCGGTAGCGTTATCGCTTCGCTCGGCGAGCGTATCCTCGGCCGTACGGTTGCCGAAGATATCATCAACGCGGCGACCGACGAGGTCATCGTGAAGGCCGGTACGCTGGTCGACGAACCGATGGTCAAGGCGATCGAGGAAGCCGAAGTGCAGTCGGCCAAGATCCGCTCGCCGCTGGTCTGCGAAGCCGAACAGGGCGTTTGCGGCACCTGCTACGGCCGTGACCTCGCTCGCGGTACGCCGGTGAACATCGGTGAAGCTGTCGGCGTCATCGCCGCACAGTCGATCGGTGAGCCGGGCACGCAGCTGACCATGCGTACCTTCCACATCGGTGGTGCGGCGCAGCTCAACGAAACCTCGCACCTCGAAGCGGTGTCGGACGGCAAGGTCGAATATCGCGACATGCCCACGATCACCGACAAG
>NZ_JAUTYR010000144.1:0-573 GCF_041946035.1 Pseudomonas sp. AMR01 | reverse complement strand
CCGCCTTTTGGATTCCAGGAGATTACGATACCCAGGAATACGACTATATTGAATCCAGACTGAGTGAAATTAGAGGTAAGATGGAAGGTTCCATTACTGATAACCTTTCCCAAACCTCTTTTTCGGATACCGGGGTGCAAACCTCACTTTTGATGAAGACAGATGAAGGGCTCTACATCAACCTGCACGAAGCGGCTTTGCTCGATTATTCTGCAATGCACCTGGAGCTGGATGATGAGAACATGATCTTCGAATCGTGGCTTACACCGGATGTTACCGGCAATAAGGTTTATATGATCGCCCCCGGAAGAACTCCCTGGAGAACAATTATCGTAAGTGATGACGCGAGAGATATACTTGCTTCCCGCATGACTTATAACCTCAATGAACCTGTAGCCATAGATGACACCTCCTGGATCAAGCCTATGAAATACGTGGGAGTTTGGTGGGAAATGATCACAGGAAAAAGCAGCTGGCACTATACTAATGATTTTGCCGCAGTAAAACTTGGGGAAACAGATTTTGAAAATGCCACGCCTAATGAAACTCATGGTGCCACTACAGAAAATGTTA
>NZ_JAUTYR010000143.1:0-575 GCF_041946035.1 Pseudomonas sp. AMR01 | reverse complement strand
AGCGCTCTCAACATACCTTATTTTAGGGAGACAAATTAGAGTTCCCACGGCCCTACATTTTTATGCAAACCGTTGTGCAACATTTAAAATATGACCACAAAAACTCTACTCACAATTTCAATTCTTATGATTCTAAGCTTCTTTTCCAGTAAAACAGATGAACAAAAATTTTGGGAATGGTTTCAAATAAATGAAAAGAGATATTTTGAGAATGTGGATGATATACAAAAGCGGGAAATTCTTTTCGACGAACTTCTAGAAGAGCTTCAAAAAGTTCATCCAGAACTCACATTTGAAATAAGTCCAAAGAATGACAAAGGTATTCGAGATTTGACGATCTCTGCCGACGGCATGAAAGAATATTTTCCAGCAGTAACTAAATTAGTGGACTTTGCCCCTGACATTTCAAATTGGAAAATCTACGCTTTCAGACAGAGAATACCTGGTGAAGATTTAAAAATTGAATATGAGGATTTTTCAATCGCTTATTCGGACATTTTCTTCAGGTATGGCAATGAAGGTGAAAAAATCGGACTTGAATTACACATTCGAAATTTTGACGAAAGCGCAAGAAT
>NZ_JAUTYR010000032.1:0-51279 GCF_041946035.1 Pseudomonas sp. AMR01 | reverse complement strand
GTTTTGACCGAGTACAACTTCAATACCTCCACACACTGTTGAGCTTCTCTGTGGGAGCTGGCTTGCCTGCGATGCAGACACCTCGGTACCTCAGGCAAACCGAGTTGATGCCATCGCAGGCAAGCCAGCTCCCACATACAGGCCTCGCAGAGCGGCGGGAACAGGTGACGATTCAGGGCTGCGATCGCGTACGTTAAGTGGTTGCGGTTGACCACTCCCCCTTTGTCGACTACAGCTTTTCTAAGGTGTGTCGATAACCTCTACAGTGCCTGACTGCTTGCGTAGGTTTTTGTCGACCGACGGCTAGGCTTCGCTGTAGATTCAATGGTGGCAATTGGCCTTATTTGCGGCATCATTTACGCCGTAACGCTCGTTGAACCGTTTTGTGCCAAGGCAGGCCGCCTCTCTCTCTTATTTTGTGCGGACCCTCATGGCCAGGATTTTTCAGCAACTTTCCCTTGTCGTTGCGTTGCTCTCGCTTCACGAAGTCGCCTGGGCGGCGGCGCTTGAGGTGGTGATGCGCCAGGCAGATGGCACGCCGGTGGTTGATGCGGTTGTGACGCTGCAAGGCCCGGTTGGCGCGCCGGCCGGTGCGCTGAAGGCCGATATGGACCAGCGCGGCCAGGAATTTTCGCCCCACGTGCTGGCGGTGCACACCGGCACGCAAATCCGCTTTCCGAACAGCGACAACATCCGTCACCAGGTTTACTCATTTTCTGCTGCCAAACGCTTTGAGCTGCGTCTGTACGAGGGCACGCCTGCAGCCCCGTTGTTGTTCGATAAGCCCGGTTTGGTGGTACTCGGCTGCAATATTCATGACTGGATGCTCGGCTATGTCTACGTCACCGATGACCCGCGCTTTGGTGTCAGCGATGCCCGGGGCCACCTGCGTTTTGAGGAGCTGCCGGCCGGTGCTTACCACCTTACGCTGTGGCACCCGCGACTGGCCGGTATGCAGCCGCTCGATGGCGGAGTAGTGAACCTTCCCGCCGCCGGCCTGAGCCACGACGTGCAGTTGAGCCTGGAACCGGGCTCTGCGGATGTGCCGACCACGCCAGCGCCCACTGCGTTTGGCGATGCGTTCAATCGAGCTGCCCATGAAACTGCGCAATAGCTTCCAGGCGCGGGTCGCCAGTGTCCTGATCCTGCTGTTGCTGGTGGTGATCGGTGCGCTGTACTTCAGCGTGAAAGCTGCGACCCGTTCTGCTGTGCTTGGTCAGGCGATGGCTCAATTGGAGGTGGGCTCGCGGGTGTTCGAGCGTTTGCTGGAGGTGCGCGGTCGGCGCTTGGCCGATGGCGTTCAATTGCTGGCGGCGGATTTCGGTTTCCGTGAAGCGGTGGCCAGCGGTGATTCTGCGACCCTGCGTTCGGCGCTGCTCAACCACGGCAAGCGTATCAATGCCAGCGACATGATCCTGCTCGGCATGGACGGCAACGTCCTCGCCAGTACCCTCGATGAAGTGCCCGAGGGCTCGGCCTTTCGTTATGACAATGCGTTACGCGAGGCGCGGCGTAACCGCCAAGCCGTGTTGATGGTGCCCTTGCAAGGCAAGCCGCATCTGTTGGTGGAGGCACCGGTGCTGGCGCCGCTGCCGATTGCCCGGGTGGTGATGGGTTTCAGCATGGACAGCGCGTTTGCCGGGGAGCTGCGTTCGCTGAGTAACCTGGAAGTGTCGTTCCTGGCGATTGATCGCCAGCATCCCGGTGAACTGGTCAGTACCCAACCTCAGGTGCTGCAGGACAGCATCGTTCATCTGATGCTGGGGGATGCCACGCGCAGCGGCGTGTCCACCACCGAGCACATGGACCACAGTTTTCTCAACCAGTCGCTGGTATTGGCCAATGATGACGACGGCCAGGTACTGGCGTTATTACAGAGCCCGCTGGATAGCGCGATGCAGGCTTTTGTGCCGTTGGATGAAAAAATCCTTGGCATTGCCTTGATCGCCTTGATTGCCTCGTTGATCGGCGCCTTGCTGTTGGCGCGCAGTGTGTCGCGCCCGGTACAGGCCCTGGCCCTGGCGGCTGAACGTATTGGCCAGGGCGACTACCAGACGCCGTTGACCCTGGCGCGCAGCGACGAGCTGGGGCGGTTGGCCCAAGCCGTCAACGCGATGCAAAGTGGTATCGCCGAGCGCGAACAGCAACTGGCGCACAATGCCTTGCACGACCGTCTTACCGGCTTACCCAACCGAGCGTTGGTCATGGAGCGCCTGGGCAGTGCGATTTCCACCCAGCGCCCGATGGCGCTGATTTACCTGGGTATCGATAACCTGCGCGCGGCCAGTGAAACGGCCGGGCCAGAGGCGGTGGACCTGCTGCTGCTGGATGTCAGCCGGCGCCTGCAAGCCGCGTTGCGCCCCGGCGACACCCTGGCGCATTTGATTGCCGACGAGTTTCTGTTGCTGCTGGAGGGGGCGGGCAGCGATGAAGCGGTCGGTATGGCCGATAAACTTCAACAGCTGTTGCTGCGGCCCCAGCGTATCGGCGGCCACGACCTGGCGCTGGATTGCCGACTGGGTATCGCGTCCTACCCCGCCGATGGCGAAAGCGCACCCACCTTGCTGGAGCGCGCGGCGATTGCGATGAAGGACGCAGCGCAGATGCCTGGCCGCTTGCAAGTCTACGAGCAGGGCCGTGACCTCGCGCATCGGCGTCAGATCACGCTGATTCGTGACCTGCGGCACGCGCCCGGTCAAGGCCAATTGCTGCTGCATTACCAACCCAAACTCGACATTCGCCAAGGGCATGTGCGCCAGGCCGAAGCGCTGCTGCGCTGGCAGCATCCTCAGTTCGGCCTGGTCTCGCCAGCGGAATTCATCCCTCTGGCCGAGCGCTCGGGCAGCATTAAAATACTGACTCAATGGGTGATCGAAGAGGGCATTCGCCAGCTGTGTGAATGGAACCGCCGTGGGTTGTGCCTGCAACTGTCGTTGAATATCTCGGCGGATGATTTGCTCGATGATGAACTGGCTCACCGGGTGACGGCCTTGTTACGTCGCTCCGGCTTGCCGGCTGAGCAACTGCTGTTCGAGATCACTGAAAGTGCAGTAATGCGCGAGCCGGAAAAAGCCCTGAAAGTCTTGCACCTGCTGCGCGATTGCGGCATCAGCCTGTCGGTGGATGACTTCGGTACTGGCTATTCGTCGCTGGCGCACCTTAAACGCCTGCCGGTGCAAGAGTTGAAGATCGACCAATCCTTTGTGCGCAACCTTGATGAAACCAGCGAAGACGCAGTGATCGTGCGGTCCACCATCGAGATGAGTCACAACCTGGGCCTCAAAGTGGTTGCCGAGGGCGTCGAGTACGCCCATAGCCTGCGCCTGCTTGAGCGTTGGCAGTGCGACACGGCCCAGGGGTATTTAATCAGTCGGCCGTTGAGTGCCGACGCTTTCGAAGCCTGGGTGGCGTTGCCGCTCAGCCCGCAAACTTCTTGGGTCCATTGAGTGGTATGACGGTGCGTTTTTGTCTATTGATCGGCTGTTTTTACGCCCTGACCCTGCAATCGGCGCTTGCCGATAACGGTCGTTTGATTGCCACCGGTGGGGCCAGCAGCCTTGAAGGTGCGGCGGGCGGAGGGATCACGCCATGGGCTGTGCTCACCGGTTACGGTGAACAGCATGAGTGGGGCGCGACGGCCTTCGCCACCACGGTCAACCTGCCGGATTATCGGCTGGACGTGGCCGGGCTGGCGTTGGCCTATGACAACCGCGTTGAGGTGTCTTTCGCTCGCCAGCGCTTCGACCTTGGCAGCCTGGTGCACAAGCTCAACCTGCCCACAGACAACCTCGGCCAGGACGTCTTCGGCCTTAAGGTGCGCTTGTTTGGCGATGTCATCTACGACGCGTTGCCCCAGGTTTCCGTGGGCCTTGAATACAAGCACCAGACAAATTTTGATATCCCAAAACTGGTGGGTGCCAAGCGCGACAGTGACGTTGAAGGCTACCTGGCCGCGAGCCGCTTGTTCATGGGCGCAGCCTTTGGCTACAACGTACTGGTCAACGGCAGCCTGCGTTACAGCCGGGCGAATGAAACCGGCCTGCTCGGCTTTGGCGGCGATCGTCGCGACAGTCGCAGCCTGCTCAAGGAGGGCTCGGTTGCCGTGTTGTTCAACCCGCGCTGGGCGCTGGGCGTGGAGTATCGCCAGAAGCCTGACAACCTGTCGTTTGCCGGTGAAAGTGACTGGGCGGATGTATTTGTCGGCTATTTCCCGAACAAGCATGTGTCGTTTGTATTGGCGTATGCACGCCTGGGGGAGATTGCCACGCTGGATAACCAGAACGGAACCTATCTGTCTGTGCAGGGGAGCTTCTGATGCGCTTTTTATCTGTGCTGTGTGTGCTGCTGATCAGTGCCTGTGCGCAACAACCGCCCAAGGATGACAGCCTTTACCGTGACCTCGGCGCGCTGCCGGGCCTCACCCGGATTGTCGAAGGCATGTTGCTCAACATCGCCCGCGATGAACGTATCGTCGAGCGCTTTCGCCACGTCGATATCCAGCGCCTGCGCAACAAGTTGATCGAGCAGTTTTGTGTGGAAGCGGGCGGCCCGTGCACCTACACCGGTGACAGCATGGCTGAAAGTCATAAGGGCCAGAACCTGAGCCGCAGCGACTTCAACGCGTTGGTGGAAGACCTGATCAAGGCGATGGACAGCGAAGGCATTTCGGTACCGGTGCAGAACCGCTTGATTGCGCGATTGGCGCCGATGCGCGGCGAAGTGATCGGGCACTGACCTCTCTGACACTGCCAGCACCCACATTTTGCTGTGTGCCGGGCATGAAAAAAGGCGGCTACCTTCAACAGGTAGCCGCCTTTTTCTTGCCGCCGGTGTTGCTTAATCCGGCAGTTTAAACGCCATCACATAGTCACCCTGCTTGGTACCCAGGGAACCATGACCGCCCGCCATGACCAGCACGTACTGCTTGCCGTCCTTGCCGGTGTAGGTCATCGGTGTGGTCTGCGCGCCTGCTGGCAGGCGGCCTTCCCACAGTTGCTTGCCGTTTTTCACGTCATAGGCACGCAGGTACTGGTCAAGGGTACCGCTGAGGAACGCCACGCCACCGGCGGTGGTGAACGTACCGCCCAGGCTAGGCACGCCCATGGTCAGCGGGATCGGAACCGGCGAGCTGTCGCGCACGGTGCCGTTTTTGTGCATCCAGATGGTTTTATGCGTGGTCAGGTCGACCGCTGCCACATAACCCCACGCCGGTGCCTGGCACGGCAGGCCCATCGGCGACAGCAGCGCTTCGAGGATCACGCCGTACGGCGCGCCTTTGTTCGGCTGTACGCCTTCGGTTTCACTGACGCGCGGGCCTTGCTTGGCGATCTCGGCTGCCGGGATCAACTTCGATTTGAACGCCATGTAGCTCGGGTTCACGAAGGCGATCTGGCGTACCGGGTCGACGGAGATGCCGCCCCAGTCGAACACACCGAAGTTACCCGGGTAAACGATCGAGCCTTGCAGCGATGGCGGCGTGAACGGGCCGTCGTAGCGCATCGACTTGAAGTCGATCCGGCAGATCATCTGGTCAAACGGAGTCACGCCCCACATGTCGCGTTCTTTCAACGGCGGCGGCATGAAGTTCAGGTCGGACTTGGGTTGGGTAGGGGAGGTGTGATCACCGGCCACTGCGCCTTGCGGTACAGGGATTTCGTTGATCGGCACCACTGGCTGCCCATTGCTGCGGTCCAGCACGTAGATGCTGCCTTGCTTGGTCGATGCCATGACCGCTGGCTTGACGCCGTCAGCGGTTTTGATGTCGATCAGCGAAGGCTGGCCGCCCACGTCCATGTCCCACAGGTCATGGTGGGTGAACTGAAAGGTCCACTTCACGTGGCCAGTGTCGATGTCCAGCGCGGTCAGGCCGGCGCTGTATTTTTCAGAGTCCGGGGTACGGTCGCCGCCGTACTGGTCGGGCATTTGGTTGCCCATCGGCAGGTAAAGCATGCCGAGTTTTTCATCGACGCTGAACATGGACCACATGTTCGGCGAGTTGCGGGTGTAGGTTTTGCCTTCGGCCAACGGGGTGGTGTCGTCCGGGTTGCCGCTGTCCCAGTTCCACACCAGTTTGCCGGTGTGCACGTCGAACGCGCGGATCACGCCGCTTGGCTCGTCGGTGGAGACGTTGTCGGTCACGTGGCCGCCGATAACGACCAGGTTTTTGGTCACGGCTGGCGGCGAGGTGGAGTAGTAACCGCCTGGGGCGAAGCTGCCGATGTTGGCACGCAGGTCGACCTGGCCTTTGTCACCGAAGTCTTCGCACATCTTGCCGGTGTCGGCGTTCAGGGCGATCAGACGGGTGTCGGCGGTTGGCACGAAGATGCGTTTCGGGCAGACGGCGCTGACTGGCGCCGGGCTGGCGGAACCGGTAGGGCTCTGCTCGGACGCGTACACAGCGTCATCGTGATACGACACGCCACGGCAGGTCATGTGCGCCCAACCCTTGAAGTTCTGGGCACCTTCGGTGCTGATCTTCGGATCGAAACGCCAGATTTCCTTGCCGGTGTCCGGGTCCAGCGCAATCACTTGGCTGTGCGGGGTACACACGTAAAGCATGCCGTTGACTTTCAGCGGGGTGTTTTCCGCAGTGGTCTCACCGGGATCGCCTGCGCCAGGGATGTCGCCAGTGCGGAAGGTCCAGGCTGGCACCAGCTTGTGGGCGTTTTCCGGGGTGATCTGCGCCAGCGGCGAGTAACGGTCACCGAAGGCCGAACGGCCATAGGAATTCCAGTCGCCATCGGCTTGGGTCGGCGCTGCGCTGGCCATGCCAGGGACGGCGTCGCGGTCCAGTTGGCCGGTCTTGACCATTTCACCCGGGTTGGTGAATTGGCTGGCAAGCGCGGTCGCGCCGGCCAATACCACGGCGACGCTCAGTGCCGCAGTGCCCATCGGCGCGGCTTGACCACGCAACAGCGGGCGACGGAACCACGGGAGCAACATGACGATGCCCAAGGCGAACAACAGGGCCAGGCGCGGCACCAACTGCCACCAGTCCAGGCCGACTTCCCACAGTGCCCACACGGTGCTGGCAAACAGCACCAATGCGTACAAACCCAATGCAGCGCGGCGGGTAGCCAGCAGCAAAACGCCGGTGAGGGCGATGCCGATACCGGCCAGCAGGTAGTACAGCGAGCCGCCGAGCATGCTCAGCTTGACGCCGCCGGCCAGCAAGGCCAGCCCCATGATCAGCAGCAAGACGCCTAGCAGCCTGGGCAGCAGGCGACTCGGGCTTGAAGCACCATCAGTGCTCATAGTGTGTTTCTCCGTTACGTTGGAATAATTATGTAACCCCGTGCTTCACTGTAGATGACGATTCGGCGCGGGCTTGGTTCAGCGTAAATCCGGTTTTTCTGGGGATAGCGGGGTTATCCACAGGCAAGCAATTTATCCCCAGGCGCAGTCGGGTGTAAGACAGCGCTGTCTCTACGGGCAGGGAAAATCGTCAAGGTGGGGTCGACCGGGGCATGAAACGTTTCAGTTTGTTGCCGACAAGGATAAAGCGACTGCGCGCCGAGAGAAAGCGCGAATCGCAAGATGCATCATTTCAGATTTGGTAACAGTGACAGAATGTCGCTGCAAAACACATGTGGGAGCGGGCTTGCTCGCGAATGCGGTGTATCAGTCAGTGAAGATGCCGATTGATATACCGCATTCGCGAGCAAGCCCGCTCCCACAGGGGGGGCTGCAGTGTTTTTTAGAACGTGGTCCGTACGCCGAACTGCACGCTTCTGCCCGGCGCAGGCGCGATATCACGCAGGATCGAGCTGGCGTACCGCACGGTCTGGTTCGTCAGGTTTTCACCATTCACAAACGCCAGCCACTGGCTGCCGCCCATGTTGAAGTGGTAACCCATGCTCGCGCCCAGGGTGGTGTAGCCATCGGTGCCGCTTTCGTTGTCCGGCACACGGCCTTGGCCAGCGGCGTGTTCCACATCGATACGCGCCTGCCAGCGGTCCAGTTCCCACAGCAAACCACTGTTCAGGCGCAGTGGCGCAATACGCGGCAAGGCTTCGCCAGTGTCCAGGTTGGTGGCGCGGGTGTAGTCGCCCGACAGCTCCAGGGCAAATTTGCCGTAGGCACTTTCGCCGAGTTTCCAGTGATCCTGGGCTTCGAAGCCAGCGAAACGCGCGCGCACGCCGGAGTATTCGTACTCGGGGATGCCGCCTGCGTCTTCCTCGCCCTCATCGTTCAGCGTGCGGCCCGTGCCGAGCAGGCCGATGTAGTTGGAGAAGCGGCTGTAGAACACGCCGAAGCTGCCTTTGTGGGTGCCATTGTCGAAGCGCAGGGCCAGGTCGCTGGACACGGCTTTTTCTTTCTTCAGGTTGGCATTGCCCAGCTCAAAGGTGCCGGTGGCGACGTGCGCACCGTTGGCATACAACTCGTAAAACGTCGGCGCACGCTCGGTGTAACCCAGGGTAGCGGCCAGCGACCAGACGGGCGTGAGGGTGTAGACCGCGCCCGACGACAGGCTGCCGGCAGTAAAATCATTGCGCTTGTCGGCACCGGTAAAGCGCGCATTGCCCTTGGCGTCCGGGTCGACGTCTGTGTGTTCCACACGGCCGCCAAGGCTAAGTTTGAGGCGCTCGGTGGCCTGCATTTCCTCAAGAATAAACAACGCGCCGGCAGTGGTGTCGGTCTGCGGCACAAAGGCTTCTTCGCCCAAGGCCGAGAACTCGTTGCGGGTTACCTGTGCGCCGACAACGCCATTGAATGGGCCGATCGGCTGATGGCGCGCTTCGACGCGCGCTTCATAACCCTTGTTCTTGAACACCGTGCCGGTTTCGCCGCCTTCGATCTCGCGGTGTTCGTAGTCGGTGTAGCCCGCGTCGAGTTTTACCGACGTGAAGGGGCCTTGCAGGTTGCGAAATTCGGAGGCGAACGCGTAGTGATCCTGCTTCATGCGGATGCGCACGTCTTGCTCGGCGGGGGAGCCGTAGTTGCTGTCGTAGTTGCTGTAGGACAGCCCGGCATATCCGTCGTCCCAGGTGTAGGAGCCGCCCACCGCGCCGCCGTCCTGGCGCCCGTCGCTGTTGCCCAGGCGCCCGTTTTTGCCGGGGCCATCTTCAGTGTCCGGAGCGTGGCGGCTGCGCGCAAAACCCGGAATTTTCAGGTCGTTGAATTCCCGCGCGTTGGCGTCAAGGTGCAAGGCGAAGCTGCCATTGCCGGCCTCCAGTTTGCCTGCGCTGCTGCGCGTGGTGTCGGCGCCGCCGTAGCGCAATTCACCGGCGCCATGAATGCCTTCGATGGCTTCAGTGGGAATGCGATTGTCGAAGGTGTTGACCACGCCGCCGATGGCGCTGCCGCCGTACAGCAACGCAGCCGGGCCGCGTACGATTTCAATGCGATCCACGTTGATCGGGTCCAGCGGCACGGCGTGGTCGTAGGACAGCGACGACGCATCCAGCGCGCCCACGCCATTGCGCAGGATGCGGATACGGTCGCCATCCTGGCCACGGATGATCGGCCGGCTGGCGCCAGGCCCGAAGTAGGACGAGGACACGCCAGGCTGCTTATTCAGGGTTTCGCCGAGGCTGCCTTTTTGTTGCAGGGTCAGGTCATCGCCTTCCAGCACGGTGGTCGGCGAGGCCAGTTGTTCACTGCCCAGCGGGTTGCCGGTGATGACTTGGGGCTGCAGTTCAAGGGCGTGGGCTTCGGAGCAGAGCAACAGCGCGGCGGCGAGCGGGGTCAAGCGCCACAGGGAAGAGAGGGACATCAGACATTCCTTGGCAAAGCGGCAGAAAAAAGAAGGCTGGAAACGGTATCGAAGCGGTCACTTTTGATACTTATAGTTACAATATAACATCTCTTTTTTCGCTGAAAAGGGGAACTTTCTCTCAGGGTCTATATTCAATGCGATGCTTCCACCGTCACGCCCCGTCGGCTAAGGTGCGCGGCTGTGTTTCCTCTTTTTGCAAAAGGCCTGGCATGACCGCGACAAGCAACGACCCGCTCCACGGCGTAACCCTGCAACACGTCCTCACGACGCTGGTGGAACACTACGAATGGGACGGCCTGGCCGAGCGCATCGATATCCGCTGCTTCAAGAGCGACCCAAGCATCAAGTCGAGCCTGACGTTTTTGCGCAAAACCCCGTGGGCACGCGAGAAAGTCGAAAGCTTGTACGTCAAGCTGATGCGCACCAAACGCCCGCTGGATTGAGCCGATGAAACGCTTTGTTGCGGCTGCGGCGCTGGCCGGCTGGGTGGGGTTGGCGATTCAGCAATACCTGATCTTTTATTCGCGGCTGGCCTCGGGCGCCAGCCTGTTGGGCGGGTTGATCAACTTCTTCAGTTTCTTCACGGTGCTGACCAACACCCTCGTGGTAGTGGTGCTGAGCTATGCGCTGGTGGAACGGGATTCGGCCGCGAAGCGGTTTTTCCTCTCGCCCGCAATCAGCAGTGGGATTGCCGCGAGCATCATCGTGGTGAGCCTGGCCTATAACGTGTTGCTGCGGCATTTGTGGAGCCCTGAAGGCTTTCAATTCATTGCCGACGAATTGCTCCACGACGTGATGCCGCTGCTGTTCTGCCTGTACTGGTGGCGCTGTGTGCCCAAAGGTACTTTGCGCCTGAAACACTTGGGTGGCTGGGTGATTTACCCATTGGTGTACTTCGCTTATGCACTGCTGCGCGGGCATTTGCTCGGGCAGTATCAGTACCCGTTCATTAACGTGGACACGCTCGGTTATCCACAGGTGTTTGTGAATGCCGGGGGGATTCTGGCGGGGTTTGTGGTGATTGCGTTGGCGGTGTTGGGGCTGGACAAGTTCCTGAAGACACCGTCGAACTAATGTGGGAGCTGGCTTGCCTGCGATGGCGGTGAGGCAGTCAAAGCAGTTTTGTCTGATGCACAGCTATCGCAGGCAAGCCAGCTCCCACATTGGAGCTTTAGTGTGTTTGATGTATCACTCTTCTTCGCTGCCCTCGGCGCGCCAGTAACCCACGGCCTTGAGGAATTCCTCATTGACCTTGTGCGTGTCCAGCAACACACGCCGTACTTGGCGTGACAGCTTCGTTTCGGTAGCCACAAAGCTGTACAGCGAACCGCCCGGCAGCGTCAGTTTCTGCACGGTTTCAAGCAGGTCATCCTGGCCGCGAATTACCCAAATCACTTCAACTTCAGCAGCACTGTTCAGCGTCTGCTTTTCGCCTGCGTTGGCAATCTCAATCACCGCCAGCACCTTGCGCCCGGCCGGCAATTCTTCCAGGCGTCGGCCGATGGCGGGCAGGGCGGTTTCGTCGCCGATCAGCAGGTAGCTGTCGAAGATATCCGGCACGATCATCGAGCCCCGTGGCCCGCCGATGTACAGGTGCTGGCCAACCTGCACCTGATCGGCCCAGGTGGACGCAGGGCCATCGCCGTGCAGCACGAAGTCGATGTCCAGCTCGCCAACGCTCAGGTCATAACGCCGTGGCGTGTAGTCACGCATGGCCGGTTGCGGACCGTCGTCCTTGATGTTGAACGTCGGGCTTTCCAGCGCGGCTCGTTCGGCGGCGTTCTGCGGGAACAGCAGCTTGATATGGTCATCGCTGCCCAGGCTGATAAAACCGGCCAGTTCAGGCCCGCCCAGGGTAATGCGGCGCATGCGTGGGGTGATATCAACCACCCGCAGCACCTCGAGGCGGCGACGTTTGATTTCGTGGGTCACGCGGTGGATGGCTTGCGTAGTCATTGGTCTTTCCCGTCGGCGATGGATTGAGCGGTGCGATTGAGCAACGCCGCGACACGAACGATTTCTTCCGGGCTCCAGCGCCCGTGGTGCGAATGCAAGGCGTGGCGCAGGTTGTGCACCGCCTCGTGGATTTGCGGCGGGCGGTCCTGGCCGCGCAGCGAGCGTTTGCTGACGTCGATGCGCATGCGCACGCCGTCCAGTGCAACTGCTTGCTCGCTTAGGAAGAGACGACCGGCGTCGGTAATTGTGTAGCGTTTTTTTCCGCCGTCGGCGTCGCCCTGAATCAAATCGCTTTCTTCCAGAAACGTCAGGGTCGGGTAGATCACGCCGGGGCTGGGGGTGTAGGCGCCGTCGAACAGGCTTTCGATTTGGCGGATCAGGTCGTAGCCGTGGCAAGGCTGTTCGGCGATCAACGCCGGCAGCAGCAATTTCAAATCGCCGGGTGCAAATACCCGAGGGCCGCGACCGCGGCCGGCACGCGGGTCAAACCCGTCGCGCTGATGAGGATGGTCTCGCATGGTGGGAGCCTCTTTGTGTGTCTAGATATAACGTAAGATATATCTTAGTCGTCACGCAAGAACTCCCGACAGACGGTTCGCTTGGCGTTACCTCTCCCTGGCGTTACACAATCACGGCGCCCGAGCCAGGCACTGCGTAAGGCTGCCCGGTTGCAGATACGGCAACAAAATCGGCGCCATGCCCTTAAGCACCTGCACCGGCAATGCCGAGGTAAAGGTGAAGTGCTCGGCGGATTGGCCGGGCACAAACGCAGTAAGCGTGCCGAAGTGATGCTCGCCAAGGTAGAACACAAAGGTGGCGGTGCGGTTGATCGATTTGGAACTGAGAATCCGCCCACCGGCGCCGATGGCTTCGATGCGGTTATCCCCGGTGCCGGTCTTGCCGCCCATGGCCAGCGGCGTGCCGTCGGCCAGTTTGAAACTGCCGGCCACGCGTTTGGCCGTACCGGCGTCGACAACTTGCGACAAGGCGCTGCGCAGGGCACGCGCCACTTCCACGGTAATCACCTGCTTGCCGGGCGCCGGGTCATTGACCACGCGGGTTTCGTAAGGCGTATCAACAGCAAAATGCAGCGTGTCGATGCGCAGCACTTTGGGCCGCACGCCGTCATTGAGGATGATGCCCATCAATTCTGCCAACGCCGCCGGGCGGTCACCGGAGCTGCCGATGGCGGTGGCCAGAGACGGTACCAGGTGGTCAAACGGGTAGCCCACCGCTTGCCAGCGCTGATGAATATCCAGGAACGCTTCGACCTCCAGCATGGTGCGGATGCGGCTGTCCCGCGCGCTTTGATGGCGGCTTTTGAACAGCCAGCTGTAGACCTCCTGGCGTTCGAACTGGCTGGCTTTTACCGCGTCGCTCAACGTGGCTTCAGGGTGGTTGAGCAGGTAGCCCAGCAACCACAAATCCAATGGATGCACCTTGGCGATATAGCCTTGGTCCGGCAGGTTGTAGGCGCCGGGGCCATAGTCTTTATAGAGCTTTTCCAGGCGCTCGTCGGTCAGTTTGAGCGTGCTTTTGACCCCGGTCATGTGTGCCCGCACAAACAGGTTGAAGCTCTGCTGGCTGGCGTTTGGCAGCAAATAACGATGCACAGCAGCCAGGCGAATCGGCGTGGGGCGCACGCTGTCGAGGAAGGTGTCGAGGCGCGCCTGGGTGTCTTTCTTCTGGTACTTCTTCCAGAACTTGCGCAGGAACGTGGTGCCTTCGCGGTCGGCAAAACCGGCGAGGTATTCCTGACGACGCGGGTCGTTGTCGTCCTTGAGCAATTGCGCGCTGTTGTTCTCGCCCGCATAGGTGACATAACGCACCACATCGCGCATCAGCCGAATGAACGGCAGGTTGATGGATTCACGCAAGGCGTCGCGCAGGCTGGGGTTGCGGCCGTTGTCCTGGCTGCGAAAATTGTTGAAATGGTGCAGGCCGCCGCCGGTGAAAAAGCTTTCGCCGGGGCGGGCCGAATAGGTGCGGTCAAGGGCGGCGTCAAGCATGCCTGTCAGGGATTTGTCAGGTGCCTGGATCAGGTAGTTGATGGCCCAGCGGCTCAGGCGGTCCTGGTCATCCACGCTGATTTTTTTCAACGCGGCGGGCGCCTGGGCGGCGTACTTGTCGTGCAGCTCGCCGATGATTTGCAGGTAGGTGGTCAGCACCCGCAGCTTGGCGGTGGAGCCCAGCTCCAGTTTGCTGCCTTCGTTGATATCGAAGGGTTGGTCGGTGTTGTCGGTTTGTACGCGTACCCGCGAGCCGTCGGCGGTCAACTCAAACAGAGTGAAGCTGTAGCGCACTTGCGCAGTGCTGGCCGGGGTGAGCAGGCGTTCGCCGAGCAGGCCGACCTGACGGGCGTACTCCGGGTCGGCGAGGTGCTTGAGGTAGTCGCTGACCTGGCCCTGCAGTTGGCCTTGCAGCGTGCTGGTGGCCGAGAGGTCGAGGCGATCCAGGTCGTACAGCGGCCGGTTGAGCAACGCCGCCAGGCGGCTGCGCGCCACGCTGATGCCCTTGTTGGTTTCAATCGGCTGCACCGTGGGTTGTTGCACCCAGTCGCGATACGTCACCTTGCTCGCCAGTGCGGCCTGCAACAGCGCCGGTTCGATCACCCCGTTCTGGGCCAGCAAGCGCAGGTGGCTGTCGGTAAGCTGCGCCAGTTCATCGCGCCCTTTGGCCAGGTAATGCGAAGGCCGGCGCTGGGCAATGATCAGCGACAACACCTCGCGCAGCGCCAAGCCTTGTTGTGCGTTCACCGGGCCGGTCAGTGCCGCGTTGACCTGATTGAAATCGGCGCCGTACCACACGCGCAAACCCTCGGCCATGCCGTGCACTTCACCGTGACCCGGCACTGCTGACAGCGGCACGCTGTTGAGGTAATCGCGCAGGATATTTTTGCGCGCGGGCAGGGTGTCGGGGCCGTCGTGGTAAGCGCGCACGGCGGCGGAAAACATCTGCCGCAGTTTCTCGCTGCCCGACACGGTCAGGCCATCGGGTGAGTGCCGGTATTTTTCCAGCTGAGTCGCCAGGGTGCTGCCACCGGCACTCTGGCCCGGCAGGTGGAGCAGCTTGGCGACCTGCGACCACGCCGCCTTGGCAAAGCGCGGCCAATCCACAGCGGGGTTGGCCTGCGGTTGCGCGGTGTCAAGCAGGTCGCGGTCTTCGATAAACAACAGGCTGCTGACCACCAGCGGCGGAATCGCGTCGAAGTTTGAGTACAGCTGTTGCGGGTAGTTGTACTGATACAGCGGCACCGCGCGGCAGTCAGTGATCGACAGCCCGGCCTGGATTTTCTCTGCGTAAGGCACGAACAGGCCTTTACCTGCGTAATCCATGAGCGCCGGCGAGAACCGCGCCTGAGCGTCGATCACATAACCGCGCTTTAGCAGGCGCGGCAGGAAGGTGCCGAGGTCGCTGTAGCCCAGGCGGCGATCAAAAGGCCCCGCGCCAGGGTAGACCATGGCGTCGCTGGCGCCGGGTTTGACCTGGTAGGTGAGGTCGTGGGCCAGACGGCTGAGTTCCCGGGCTTGCAGGCGCGAGGTGCGCATTTCCTTGGCGGCGGCAAAACCCAGGGCAACCAGCGCCATCAGCACGATCAGCCAAAACAGTCGCCGCCAGTAGCGGCGCTTGGGTTTATTTTTGGGTAAAGGCGCTGGGTCCGAACTGCCTTGTAGTTTCGCAGCCTCTGTCGATTCGGTTTGCCACCGTGCGCCCATAGTCGATTGATCCCTTCACGCAGATTGATCGGGCTTGGTTCAAGCGTAGTCGCTGGGGGGCGGGCTGCGAGGGAAATTGTGATCAACCCGTCAAGTAAGCCCCCGCTGATCTTGCCCGGCGACTTCGTCGGCACACTCCACGCCGGTAAAACCCGATCGGCGGTCAGGCCAACCGGCTTAACACCTCACGGGTCAAACGCCGCGCCAGTTCTCCTTCGTCGCGCACGCTGTCGCCGAGTAGGCGCAGATAAGTCGCATCACTCATCTCCTCGCCCGTCAGCACCACGCTATGCGGCACGCCCATTTTGTCGGCCAGCAGCGCCAATTGTTGAAACAGCTGCTGGCTGACCTGCGCGTCTCTTTGGTCCGCCGGTTTTTTTTGATCCAGCGCCCAATCCTTCTGCGCATAGCGCAAATCGTCGACACCGCTGGTGGCGTCCGAATGCAGGCTCAGGTTGTCTCGAAATGCCTGCGGGTGGGTTTCCATCAGGTAATCGCGCCAGAAATTATGCTGCAGCATCTGGTCAACCAGCCCGTCGCCTTGCTCCAGTGCCAGCACGCTGGCGCAGGCTTGATCGAGCTGTTCAGGGCTGACACCTGCCGAGGTCCTGTAGGCCATGTGGCTGGCCAGCCAAGGCAATTCGAGGCGTTCTCGCAAGGCCGTTTGATACGCGGCGTACACCTGCACTTCATCGACCTCGCCGCGCAACCCGTCTACCACTTCGGTGTTCAGGTGCTGGCCCAGGCCGCCGTCTTCGAGGGCGGTGATGCGGTGGCGCACATCCGCCTGGGCGATGAGGTTGACCTGTTGCAGGCGCGATTTCTGTTTCGCCAGCCGGGCCAACGCGGGCCCCAGGTTCTGCGGGGTCGAATCGCGATGAGCCTCAAACACCAACACCTCGATACCCATGGCATTGAAGATCTCGGCACCCGCGTCGGCGCAGGTAAACGGCGCGGAGGCCATGGTGAACAAGCGTTCGCGCAAGCCGTCGTCGACGTGCATGTTCTTGAGCATGCGCAACACGTTCGCGCTCAACTGCGCTTTGTTAAGCCGGTAGAGGTCCGCGTCTTCACGTACCTGAAAAACGATGTCTTCCAGGTGCAGGCTGCGGATCACCTCGAAAAACCCCTGGGAGCCGTGCTCGGCTTCCAGCTCATTCCACACCAGCTGCAAGTGTTCCTTCTGCTCTGGCGGTTGATCTTCCAGCCAGAACACGCTGTCGGTTGCGCCGCGCGCAGGGTAGGTGCGGTAAGGGTCCAAACCGTGGGCACGCCTGAGGCTGACCATCAGGTTCTCGCTGTCGAAGTCGAGTTTGCGTCGATCCAGCTGGGTGCGAATCACCACCTGTGCCTGCGAGGAACCGGGTTCCACTGCCGGCAGGCGTGTCACCGACGTGTTGCGCATATTCAGCACGAAGCCGAGGGGGCGCTCCACGTCGAACAGCCCCGGCGGCCAGTCGCGGATTCGGGTGTTGTTGAGCATCAGCACTTGCAGGTCCGGCATGTGGCCGATATCCGGCGGTACCAGCAGGTGCGGGTTGCTGGACATGATCAGCACGCGTAAATGATGCAAGGGCTTGAGCGCAGTCAGGCTGGATGCTGTCCAGCGGATCGGATTATCGGACAGTCCCAGCAAAGTGAGCCCAGGCATATCGCTCAAGGCTGCGGGCAGCTCGGTCAAGCTGTTGGCCGTCAGGTCCAGACTGGACAGGTTGGGGAAGTTGTGCAAAAAGCCCGCGTCAATATCGAGCAAGTCGGTGGCGGTCAAATCCAGGCTGGTGACGTGCCCAAAATCCGCACCAAGCCTCGGGAAGAGCTCGAAGTTGCCCTCTATGGCCCGCCCACTGAGGTCAAGTTTGAGGCCAAAGAGTCGATCGCCATATTCGCTCTTGTAGTGTTGCGGCTGTCGTTCCCAGCAATTACGCAGCTCGGCGCTCACATCGATTCGGAACAGCCGCTCGTCGTCTGCCAGCCGGCGGTTGGAGGAGCGTGTGGGCGAGAGCAGCCACTCGTGCAGGTCTTCCTCCAGTGCTCTTTTCTCTGCCTCGAATGCTTTCAGTGTGTCGAGCCCTTCAGGCGTGCTCATCAGCGCGGCGTAGCTTTGTACTTCGCTGTCGGTCATGCGCGGGTAAAGGCGCCGGATGCGCGCTTCCACCGAGCGGCCAGGGCTGAACAGTTGGCGCAGCGCCTTGAAGCGCGGGCGTTGTAATAACAGCAGGGTTTCACGTTGCGCCACCGGCGGGGTCGGCGGTTGTGCGAGCACGGTTCTGCGTTCGGCGGGTGGCAACAGTTTGGACTTGAGCCATTTCTCAAGCGCACGGCCATCGTCAGTTTGGTAGCCGAGGGCGATGCGGCGGTCTTCGGGCAGCACGCGCAGCATGGCCTCATACAGGTCGTAGGTCTGCCGAGGCGCTTCGGCGAGGGCATAGTGCCCGTCGGCCTGGAGGATCAGCACCCTGGCGATCGACGCGTCGCCGGGCCCGACGGCACAGCGCAGCGGGCCATTGGCGGTGCCTTTGTGGATGCTGATGCGCAGGTCGCCGAAGGTATCGCTGTGCACCCGCAACGCGTTGAGCAACAGGCGTTCGGTGTCGGCGCTGGGGGGCAGATTGGTGTACAGACCTTCGCAGGCGTGGGTGGCGCGGATTTCGAACGCCAGCTCCCGGGCCAGGTGCTTTAGGCGCAACGGCACGCGGCGCTCCTGGCTCATGATCTGCCGTTCACTCGGCCGGGCGTGGCTCAGCAGCCTTTGCACCAGGGTGCCAGTCAGGTCGGGAACCTGCTCTTGCAGCAATTGGCCGTTGGCGTCGTCGGTGACCTGCGCGTTGCGGTACAGATGCTCAAACAGCACGCCTTTTTGTGTGTTGAGGTAGTCGGCCAGTTGATCGCGCAGGGCCTGTACCCGGTCGGCCGGTTCGGCGGGCAGGTGGCTGCCGAGCAGGCCCTTGAGTTCTTCTTCGCTCAGAGACGCCACGAGCTGATGGGGCAGCCGCCCTGCGTTTACATGCTCAAGGCTGATTCGCAGGGTGTGCCCCAAGCCTGCGCCTGTGTCGCCGTACCGTATGGGTTCACCGCTCAGGTCGGCGGCGTCAAAGACGTCGATGGCGCTTTCGGCGGGCCATCCCGGCAGCTCGGTGAGAAGTTGCGCGATCCAGCTGTCGGCATCGCCCGTCGGTTCGCCGTTGCGCACTCGCGCAACGAGGGTGTCGACGTCCTGGCGCAATTCAACCCGTTCGAGGGTGTCGTCCAGCAGCGGCGGCAGCTCGGTGTTGTCGACATAAATGCGCCGCAGTTCGTCGATGCCGATGCCGCTGATCTCACGAATCTGCTCCAGCTGTGCAGGCGCCAGCTCGGCCGTGACCGGGCTGAGGCGTTGCATCAGGCGTTGAGTATTCCAGGTCAGCGGCTGTTCGCCCTCGTGCACCAGCGTGCCGTCGCCGTTGGTGTACACCTGGGGTTGATAAGCTTCGGGCCGTTCGGGATGCACCACGTGATGTTGGCCGGTGTCCGGGTCTTGGGTGACTTCGTAGTGATGCGCGTCCAGGCGCATGATTTTTTTGCCGGCGACGTTATGGAAGCCGTTTTTGTCGGCTTTGGCGGTCGGCGCCGGTGCCAGTTCTTTTTGCCGGTACGGGGTCAGGTCGGGGTTCCACAGGGCTTGTTTGCCACTGGGCAAGCGCACCGCGATCAAACCGTCGACGAAGGCCGACAGTCTCAACTTTGCCAGTTCGCCCAGTTGCGAGCCGATGCCGAACAGGCCCAACTGCACGAGGCTTTGCACCGCGCCCACCGCGTGTTCGATGGCCTCGATGCTGCGGTCCTCGGCCCAGTCCAGCAGGCCCTCGAAGATCTCATCGGCGATTTGCCACGCGCTGTAGGCAAGCATCAACGGGCCCAGTACCGGCACCAGTGGTGTGGCGATCAGCAGTGCCACGTTGAGGATGTCGGAGAGGATTTTCTCAAGGTTGTCCCACCAGGCCCAGCGTGCCATGCGGTCGGCATAGGCGGTGCTCACCGCGATCTCGCGGCTGTCGTTGAGTAGCCTGTCGAGCTGCTGCTGGTACAGGTGGCTCCAGAGCCCCTGTTTCAGCCCTCGGGCGCCAAGCTGCACGTCGGGTTTGTCGACCGGGGTATCGCGCCAGCTGGGCAGTGGGTCCAGCGGTTGCCGGGAATGCCAACTGACCCTGCTCAGGCGGTCTTGCAGCTCTGTCAGAAATACCCCCCGGCTGGCCTGAGGCACGAAACGACAGAAGAAGCGTTGATAGTCGGGTTGGCGAAGTTGGCGGGTGAGTTCCTGCACGAACGCCCGCGTATCGGGGTATTGCTTGAGTGGGTGTTCCGGGTCATCGGGTATGTAGACCACGAGGGGCGCCGACTCGCGGCTGCGCAAAAGGTCGGGGGCGATCAACACGATGCCGGTGAGCACGGTGTCCATCATCAGCAGGTCGTGGCAACGCACCGGCAAACCGTTGACGGTGAGGTCGGCGCGGCCCTCAATCAGGCCGGGCAGCAAGCTGTGCATGGCGTGGTCGATATGCCCCATCAGCAATGCGCTGTGGATCGCGGCGCGGAAGGCGGCTTGCTGGCTGAGGATGACCCTGGCGCGTAAAACCCCGGCGACCACTGGCTGCTTGAGCCCCAGCTGTTCTTCGAGATGTTGGCTGTAGAGGGCGCCGATATCCAGCTTGCGCACCAGCGTCTTGAATTGCCCGACGGTGATTCGGTGTTTGATGTGTTTGACGTCGTAGCGGCCCTGGGCGTCGGGTCGGGTGGTAAATACGGAGTCGTTGGTGAAGGTGTCCCCTGCGGCAAAGTTATGCAGGGCCGCCTGCAATAACGAGACGCTCCTGCTGGTCACGCCGCTCAGAGGCGTGCCGGTCGGAATATACAGTTTGAGGTAAGTATTACGGACATCTTCTTCCACGCCGTAGTGTTGTTTAAGCGCCTGTTTAAGTAGCGGTTCGGCGAAGGTTTCGATGTCTTGCAGCTTGTTAAGCTGCTTGTCGACGGCATTTTGTGTTTCCCAGTGTTTGGCCACCGCTGCTTTTAATAACGGCTGCTCGGGCGAGCGTATTCGGTACCAGTCTGCGATGCTTTTTGAGGCCTCGCCCAAGGCCTTCAAACGCTTGGGTGAAGCCTGCTTGGCCCAGGTAGGCAGGGCGTTGGAAATAAGCTCGAAATGTACGCCGTTGTCGTCGGATGACGCCGCGGGCGTAGCAGTATTAACCACTGACATGAGAGTTGCCTGGTGCAATAAATGAACCGGCAGCTTAAGCAACTAACGAGTGCTTAATAAGTTTGAAATATGGGTGTGGGGTGGCAAGTTTTGTTGGAGTAAAGAACCGATAATCGAACTGAAGTTATATATGTTTAGCGCCTTTTTTATGACTGCGCAGGTTGCCGCTTTACCCCGGATAAAACGTGATCACTTACTCACGCCGCGCATATTTAATGCTGTTCTTCAACAACCCCAACCAAATCGGATCGTTAGCCGGCCCCCACCGGTATTGAGTCCCGTCGTGGAACAACACCGTCAGTTTTTGCGAATGCCACAGCTCCATCCTGGCAATCAGCTGCGCCATATAGTCTTTCGCCGGGCACACAATCGATGCCCATGGATCGCAGATCCACAAGCCCGACCAGTGCGCCTCGCTGAAGTCCGCCGTGTGGTGGACGCCTGGCGGCGGCGTGCCCACCAGCGCGAACGAATGGGCCGGCGGGCGCGTGCCCCATAGCTGCGCGGCACCGTCGTTGGCATGCACATGCTCACGTGCCACATGGGCCAATTGGTCGCAATTGCCGGCCCCGGTTCTGAGAATAACCTCGGTGTAGTTGGGGCGGTCGATCATGCTGTATTCCCACATCACCACCGGCCTGGCGACCTGCATGCGAAGCACCTCGTTGCGCGTGGCCCCTGTGATATTGGCCGAGCCGATCCCGGTTCTGTCCAGGCGTGCCAGGGTGCTGACGTTCGCGCGTTCGGCCAGGTATTTATTGAGTTGGCTGGTGCTGGTGGTGGGGACGGTGGTATTGGGCCCCCAGTACTCAATCCTGATGGGGTGGGAGACGACCTGGATGTCCAGGCTTCGTCCCTGCGAGGAGGCATGAAGCAACAGCTCCCGTTGTTTGAGTGTGCTCAGCATGTTGCCCTTGACGCGCATCATTGCCACCGTCTCCTCGGAAAAACCGCGACGGGCCAATTGCCCGTACAGCGTTTCCAGGGTCGGCAGCGCCACCAGCGGTTGGTCTCCAATAAATCCGCCAGCCTGCAGGAAGCGGTTTTTCAGCTCGGCGTAGCCATTGATCAAATCCTGGTGATCACCGCCCTTGCTGAAGTCCAGCAGGTGCAATTGCATGTCCTCCAATATCCCGGGAGCCCCCATGGCTCTGTAAAAAACCCCCACGTCGGCCTCGACCACCAAGTGCTGCCCCACGGCAACGCTCGGTGCCGTGAGGTCGACCAGCAGCCCCCGCAGGGTGCGCTCGTCATCAATGCCCTCAACGATCCCGTTAAGTTTCACAGCGATACTTTGATTCTCCAACACGTTGTCGCGTTGGAGGTTGGGCAAGCCAAATTCGGGCTCGTCGAGGGCCTTGCCGGTGGCCACGGATTTGTAGCGCAGCGGTGGCTGCTGGGGCTGCGCGATCAGTCTGAACTGCATGCCGTAAGGGGACACCTCGTACACGCAGCGGTTGATCACCAGTTTGCGCTTGCCCGCGGGTTGCAGCGAGGCGGGAACCAACCGGATGTGCTCCAGCGCCTGAACGCGGCGCTTCTGGATCGAATGATGGTGTACATGAATTTTTTTGATGAAACAGATCAGCGGGATCGGACTGCGTTTTGGCCTGCGGGGAGGGCACGTGGCCTCGAACCCGTCGGTGAGCCCAAAAAAGGCCGGGGAATTCAGCTCGTCCAGATGATCGCGGCTGCCATGGCGCAGGCGCCAAACGCGCTCTTGCCCTACCAGGTCGGTGGCGTTGGAGCGTTGAATGATCAGCGGCGGCGTGTCGAAAAGCGGTTCCGCGACCAGGGCTTTGTAGCCATCTGCCGTACTGACCGGGGTGACTTCAATGGCGTGCTCGAGTCGAAAGTTGATCAGTGCAGGCCCATAGGGCCTGGCGATGATCGGGTCGAAAGCGTGCCATGCGCTGAGGCGGTTGATGACCAGCACATCCGTTAAACCGTCGGCCCGCGTCAGGGTGGCCGGGCCCACATCTGCCCTGTTTTGCAGCCGGTTGTAGGGGAAGGTGCTGCCCGGTGCGAGGGTTTGCCGGGCGCTGCGCAGGGCTTGGCTCAATGCGTATCGGCCGGACTGGTTCAGGTGGACCAGGCCAAACCGGGTAAGGCGCACCAGCGTTGGCACGAACTCCAGGGGGTTGAGGGTACCGTTCAGGTAGCGTGCACTGAGTTTGCTCAGTTGCAGGAGTTTTACATACGTGGGGGCAACATTTTTCAGGTGGCTCAGGCCACCGATCAGCAAGCCCTTGGTGGGTACGAACA
This sequence comes from Pseudomonas sp. AMR01, assembly GCF_041946035.1. Classification (NCBI taxonomy): domain Bacteria; kingdom Pseudomonadati; phylum Pseudomonadota; class Gammaproteobacteria; order Pseudomonadales; family Pseudomonadaceae; genus Pseudomonas; species Pseudomonas sp. AMR01. Next base: position 28,388 of record NZ_JAUTYR010000032.1, on the reverse strand, counting down.
TGCCAATCGTGTCGAGGAAGCACCCCCATGCGCCATTCAGCTGACGCCGGGCATCGCCGGAGGCCAGGTCCTTGCCGCAAGACCAGAACGGGATAAGGTTCAGGAGCGCCTGGTACAAGGCTTCGGCGTTTTTCTCCCGCTCCTCCAGCAACGTCGAGCCCTTGGCCTCTGCCAGCAGGGGGTCGATGTCGAGGAAAAAATGCCGGTCGACGATGGTGCGGGCCAGGTTGCGGCTTCTGGGAGAATCGAAGGTCAGTGGCGAGGCGAGTGCTGCGGCCGGCGCGAACTGCCACACCTTGTCCACGATCACCGTTGAATGCTGGTCAAGCCGTGGTGCACTGCCTTTGAGGTAGGCGTGTTCGTCAATGGGAAGCGAGGTGCCCAAGTACAGTTGGCTGGTGGGCTGGGGACTGTGAGGGGTGCCGGTGGTGACTTTTAACGGTTCGCCTCCCAATGTGAGTGCGGCCGGCAAACGGCTGTTTTTGAACACCTGGTTACGCAGCGCAAACAGCTCGTAGTAGTGAACGTTGTGGAAAACCTCGCAGCGCAGGATGAAGCCGAACCTGCCGGTTCGGGACATTTTTTCTTCCCGCGATTGTTCGAGCAGCGGTTTTTTCGACGGTTGGCGCACCACCAACAGTTGCACCTCACCTTCTTGCAGGTTCGAGCGATCAGCCACTGGAAGCTGCGCCAGCAGGTATTGAATGATGCAGGTGTAGGCCTCTTTGAGGTGTTGTATGCGGGTTTCGGAGAGGGTTTCGAACAACCGGTTGATGTCCGAGAGTTTGGCGAAATGTGGCTTCATCTGCGCCAGGTTGAAGTCCACCCAGGAGGTGCGCCATTGTTCGGCGAAAGGTTGCAGGTGCCCGCTCATGTGCAGGTCCTCCAGCGATTGCAGGTTGGCAAAGGGCACCGATTGATGGGAAGGCAACCGCTGTGGCCCCGCGCCCCACTGCAGGCCCGCGAATGTCAGCCAGCGGCTGCCGGGGAACACGCGTTGAAGATCCTTCAGGGCAAGGCTTCGGCGGGTGGTGAGCGGGGTGGTGAAGAGTGTCGAAGCGTCTCGCAGGCTATCGATACGGGTGGCCAGGGTTGTTTTGACCGCTTCGATTTCATCCAGCCTGTAGGCTTGATCTTGCGCGGCGGGTTGCAGTTCGCCGCTGGCAACCGCCCAGTCGATAAGGCTGCCGGTGGCGTAATGTTCGCGCCACTGTGTGTGCGCATCCGTGTCTGATGTGTGTGTGGCCAGGGTCATCACGTCGCTGAACGTGAGATACCTGGATGAGCCCACCGCAAGCGCTTCGGCGAGCATCACGCCTTGCTTGAAGAGCATCCAGGCATGGGAACTCATGAAGTACAGCGAGTCGGGAATATCCTGCACCAGACATTCCGGGGCGATGCCGGCCAACAGAATGTGCGCGACCAGGGCGGTGGTTTCGGCGGTTGCGGCGCCGGTTTCGATCAGGTGCAGCTCGATGGCGGTGCGCAGTTGTGTGTAGGACCAGCCCCAGTAGTCGCGGTGATTGAGGTCGAGGCCAGCCACCCGGTAGCGGGTTTGACCGGCCTGCGGGTCAAGGTCGAGGATCAGCGCAGCCAACACCAGCGCGTCACGGCTTGCGCGGGTGGTGGTTTGATCCGGCGCGTGGCCGTACCACTGCACGGCGACGATCAACTGGTCTGCCAGCTTTTGTGCGGTGGGGCTCGCCAGCACAGCGTGCAGTTGTTCATCGGCCTGGGCCGGGCTGGTCAGCTTCGTCAACAACCCTGCGCCTAACAGTTCGAGCAGGCCTTTATTGGGCCTGGGTAGGAAATCCGTACTGATCTGCATGACCCTGGCGCGTTGTTCGGCTGAAAGAGTCAAAGCGCCCGATTGGGGCATGCCCAAGGCGCCCCAGTAGTTGCCGAACCTGGGGGACAGGGGCGAGTGGGTTTCCAGCCGGTGCCGGGTTTCTTGCGCAGCGTACTCATCCAGCGGAAGGTCGAGGTGGTAGCGCTGCAGCGCGTGTTTGAGGTCAACCTGCTTGCGCGGCGCCAAAGGCGTGAGGGCCGGGTGGCTGAACGCGGGGTCGCTCACTGTAACCGGGTGGCTGGCGGTTATCGGTGCGCGCGTTTCCTCGGCGATCAGGTCGCCCAGGGTGGTGGACAGCGTGTCGCGATCATGGGCGCCGGCCAGTTGTAGGCGCAGGTGCATCAAGGCGATATCGGCGTTGGCCAGGTCGCAGGCCGGAGGGATGGGCGCGGGTTGACGGGCACGCAGGTGTTCAATCAGGTCCCACACGGCGTCGACTGTTTGCGGCACGTCCAAGGCATACAGTTCAAGCCATTGCGCCAGGCTGAATCGTGCGTCCACAGGGATGCGCAGGTTCAAGCCACGGGCACTGTTTTTCAGGCGTTCAAGCTGCTCCTTCAGGGCCGGGTCCGCCAACTGGTCATGGCTGATATCGACACGTAGCTGGGTCGGGTCGGTACCGCTGATGGTGTGGGTAACTGGGTCGAATTCATAGCTGTCGGGGTTCAGCTCAGCGGTGTGTTCCAGGGCCATGAACAGCGGGTTCAGGGTGATCGCTTTGAGCAAGCCCGCTGCGGTGTTTAGCGTATTCGCGCAAAACGATTGTGAGGTGAAAGCCTGCCGTGCCGCGTGCAACGCGAGCGGGGTAAAGGCGGTTTCGGTCAAATCCGCCGCCGTGAGCTGATCCAGTAAATGCTCGGCCAGGCTGTGCAGGTCGCTGTTCGATTGCTCGAACGCGGTGGCCAAAGGGCAAGGGCGTTCGCTGCCGCAGAAAGACTGAAGACGCTGCATTTCTTCGATCACGGCGCCACGCTGCACGCGGTTTTGCGGTTGCGGGTAGCCGTAGAACCGCAATACGTGGCGGGCGCTCAATTGCTGCGGCAGTTGTGCAGCCTCGAGTGTCGGGCAGGGCAACCCGATGGCGTCCGGGTCGATGACCTGGGCGATGGCCAAAATCGGCTGTGCAAGGCGCCGCCAGCCGCTGTCGTCATCGAGGCTGACGCTCGGCGTGGTCGCGTCTTTGGCGTACAGCGCGCCTTTGCGCAGGGTCATGTCGGCCAGCTGCACCGGTTGGCGTTCGGCCCAGCTCAGTAAACGTGGTCGGTCGAGCGCCTGGAAGTAGAGTTGCAGCCAGCAGTGCAGAGAGCACGCAGGTGCAATGTCCAGCAGATTGGTGGGCGTGTCCCAGCAGCTTTCCAGGTGCTCGATCAGCGCCTGGATCATCTGCCGGTCGCCGTCCCGGCGTTGCTCACGGCCCTGGTCGAGGGTGGTTTGCGGGTCGGGTGCAGGTGCATCTGTGAGCGTGTTCAGGTGGGTCATCCATGAGATTCCGGTGCGGGTGATTGTCTGGCTGACAATCGCTCGCGTTATCCTGACCCTGGGCGCGCGCGGCGGCATTGCGACCTTTCCGTATTGGCCATGGCCTTTCTCGCTGCGTGCTGAAAGCCTTGCACCAGAGCCTTGAGACAAGGCATGACGCTGCCGGGATAGTCTGGAATACTCACCGGCGTTTCGCTGCGCTGCTCACGAGGCAGTGCCTATAAAAAGCAGTTACTCCAACAACAAGGTGGTACTCCATGCCCGTTGGCAACTCCACGTCCCACGAGGACACTGTTCAAGGCGGCCCGCTAAAACGCGAACTTGGCGAGCGGCATATTCGTTTGATGGCGCTTGGCGCCTGCATCGGCGTCGGCCTGTTCCTGGGTTCAGCCAAGGCCATCGAAATGGCCGGCCCGGCGATCATGCTCGCCTACATCATCGGCGGCCTGGCCATTCTGGTGATCATGCGCGCCCTCGGCGAGATGGCGGTGCACAACCCCGTCGCCGGTTCGTTCAGCCGATATGCCCAGGATTACCTCGGCCCGCTGGCGGGCTTTCTCACCGGCTGGAACTACTGGTTCCTGTGGCTGGTGACCTGCGTCGCGGAGATCACCGCCGTGGCCGTGTACATGGGCGTTTGGTTCCCCGACACCCCGCGCTGGATCTGGGCCCTGGCGGCGCTGATCAGCATGGGCACCATCAACCTCATTGCGGTAAAAGCCTTCGGTGAGTTCGAGTTCTGGTTCGCCTTGATCAAGATCGTCACGATCATAGCGATGGTCATCGGCGGCGTTGGCATCATCGCGTTCGGCTTTGGCAATGACGGCGTGGCGCTGGGTATTTCCAACCTGTGGGCCCATGGCGGCTTCATGCCCAATGGCGTGCAGGGCGTGCTGATGTCCCTGCAAATGGTGATGTTCGCCTACCTCGGCGTGGAGATGATCGGCCTGACCGCCGGTGAAGCGAAAAACCCGCAGAAAACCATCCCCAGCGCCATCGGCTCGGTGTTCTGGCGCATTCTGCTGTTCTACGTCGGCGCGTTGTTTGTGATTCTGTCGATCTACCCGTGGAATGAAATCGGCACTCAGGGCAGCCCGTTTGTGATGACCTTCGAGCGCCTGGGTATCAAGACCGCCGCCGGTATCATCAACTTTGTGGTGATCACCGCTGCGTTGTCCTCCTGCAACGGCGGTATTTTCAGCACCGGGCGCATGCTCTACAGCCTCGCGCAGAATGGTCAGGCCCCGGCCACGTTTGGCACCACGTCTAAAAATGGCGTGCCACGCAAAGCGCTGCTGTTGTCGATTTTTGCCTTGTTGCTGGGCGTGTTGCTGAACTATCTGGTGCCGGATCAGGTGTTCGTTTGGGTGACTTCCATCGCGACCTTCGGCGCGATCTGGACCTGGCTGATGATCCTGCTGGCCCAGCTGAAATTCCGCCGCGGCTTGAGCCCTGCCGAGCAGGCGGGGCTCAAGTACCGCATGTGGCTGTACCCGCTGAGTTCGTACCTGGCGCTGGCTTTTTTGGTGCTGGTGGTGGGCCTGATGGCCTACTTTCCGGACACCCGTGTGGCGCTGTATGTGGGGCCGGCGTTTCTGGTTCTGCTGACCGTGTTGTTCTACGTGTTCAAGTTGCAACCGGCGGGAGAAGGCGTTCCACGCTCGGCTTGAGCGACTAGTCGTCGACCCACTTGACCGACCTTTGCGCTGCCACGGTTAACTGGTTCACCAGTCTAAGGCGTTCGGCAGCTTGCAAGTCGATCAATGATTGGCGCCTTTCCAGATAGGTGTCGGAGCGTGTGTCCGGCACCTCACTCTTCAACTTTTCTTCCTTGTAGCGTGTCACGTCGCTGATGGTAGAGAAGGGTTCTGGGAAGTTAGAGGCCAAGTAGTCGATCCAGAATTCTTCCAGGAGCAGTGAGGCCTGGAACGCTCCTGTACTCTTCATGACCGTGAGTTGGCGCCTGATGTTGTCGACGTCTGCGCTCTCGATCATGTCTTCGACCGAATACAGCATTCCGGCCGGCTCAAGTGGCAGGTCCCACTCCTGGGTCAACTGGGTTCGCAGGTAGAGTTTGACCTCTGCATCATCCGGGTTTTTGCCCATATCGCGTTCGTTTCGCAGGAAATCTTCGGCTAACTGATCCAGTGCGCGCAGGTAGAACCAGCCGCGAGCCAACCTCAGCAGTTGTTCCGTGGCTTGCAGGCTGCCTGGCTGGGACCGTGCTTTATGAATCTTGCACTCGATCTCCATATTCATGAACACCAACAGCGCACCATCACCACAGGTGCCTGCCGAGTAGGTGTTCTGGTAGATGCGCTGACGCAAATCAGTGGATTCGCCCATCGCCATGAGCACCCGCCAGACCCGCTTTGTCAGGGCCATCCTTGAACGTTCGCTGATTTTGTAGGCCAGCGTCTGGGTCAGGTCTCGCAGCACACGGAAAGCGTCATCAGGACTGGCGCCCTCATGCTGTTCCAATTGCTCCCACAACGCCCTGCGCTCGGCCCGCTCGGTCACGGGAATACCTTCTAGCCAGCGATTGAAATCAGTGTTGGCGGGGGGCATGTGCAGGGCGCCCGGCATCGCGCCGCCCAGCAACATGCCCGTGCGGTGTCGGTACTCCGTAAGCTGCTGCAAGGTTGCTTCGTTCAGCGGGTTGTCGTGCAGAACGGTAACGCGGTTCGTCGCTTGCATGCCGGCATCGGTGAACAGCACTTGCGGCACCGTGGTGAGCTGGTTTTCCTGGAGCTGCAGGCTGCGCATGCGGGTCAGCGTCTCTGCGCCGATGGGCCATGTGTCTATACCGGTCTGGCGCAGGTGCAGTTCACGCAGACGCCTCATGCGCGATACGTCTGGGGGCAGACCCAGTGGGTTGCCGTCCAGAGTCAACTCTTCCAGCGACGTCATGCCCGCCAAGCGCTGCTGCGATTCAGCGGTGAGGGTAATGTTGTTGTCGCTCAGATCCAGTCGCTCAAGTAGTGCCATATCAGCGATGCTACCGGGCAGTTGGGTAAGCATGCAGTCGAGCTTCAGCGTCTTGAGGTTGGTAAATTTGCTCAGGAAGGCCTCTCCCGTCGACGGAAAGCTGTCGCCGGAAATTGCCAGGTATTCAATGTGTTCGAAACCTCGGGTACCGATGATGAAGTCAGCATCCGGCAGGCCATTGCCATTGAGTCGAAGCACCAGGCTGTGGGTATCGAAATGCAGACCGTCGTAAGGGCGCCGTGTCTCATGGCGCCAGGCACTACAAATTTGCTGCGCCGTTACGCGCCGTCGGGCCAGATTCATTCCCCACGGGTCATTGGCGTCCTGGGCGTATTCTGCTTCCGCCCAGCGCGTCAGGCCGAAGACCAGCGCGTCGTATTCGGCCTTGCGCTCCGCCAGTTTTTGCAGCTTTTGCTGTTGGGTTTCGCCCAGTGAGTCGAGCAAGTTATTGGCATCAACCGGTCTGAAACTGGGGTAAAGCTCCAGAACCTTGCTCACCAGATCCACGGGAGGAGTCCTGCTGAATGGCCACCAACCCGGCATGCTAAACGGATAGGCGATAAACGAACTGTCGACACGCATCGGCGGTTGCAGCCAGTACGGAATGTGCGGGATGCCCAGCAAGGTTTTAATGGCGACGCGCTGTTTGAGCGCCAGATCGGCAATCGCGTTGCGCAGCGCCGTTATGTCGCCGCTGTCATCCATGCCCAGCGCGGTGCGCTGTTCATCGCTCATTACCTGCCAGATAGCCGTCAGCAGGTCGGTGGTGGCGGTGCTCGGTTGGCCGATCAACACGCCTTGGTCGTCATAGGCCTGATAGCGCCCATCGACCCGTACGAGGCTTTTTTGCTCAGTGCCCGCCAGGTGCCCGGCGCTTTCGAGCACTGGCCCGCTTGGGCTGCCTTTATGGATATCCAGGCGTACGTCGGCGGGCCAACCGGGGAGCTGGGCGAGTGCGTATAGCATGATTTTTTCGCTGTCGGGGTTTTGCAGGCTTGTCAGGTACACGCCTTCAAAGGCGCGGTTCAGGCGAACATCGTTGGCGGTCAACCTGGCCTGTTCGGCAAGGCGCAGCGGTACCACGTCATGCTCGTTGAGTCGCTTGAGTTCCTTGGGCGTGGCGTGGTCGAGAAGCGCCTGCAGCGCACTCCCCGGCAGTTGCGGGTAATGCTGGCGCAAGCGCGTGTGCAAACCGTTGCCGGGGCGCTCGCTCTGGGTGTAAAACGCTTCGAACAGCTGGGTGCGTTCACGGTGGGCGTGCTCGGCAATTTTCTTCGCCAGTTTGAACAGTCGCTCCTGCAAGCCTTCCGGCAGTTCGCCCAACAGCGTCTTGGTCAACGTGTCGTTGCGCACCAGGTTCATCAGCGGCTCAGCACTTCGACTCTGCGCTTCTGACAGGCGGATTTTCTCGCTGGCACCTGCGTTGGCCGTAGGGGCGTGGGCGATGATGCGACCCTCGGCATCATGGATTTCTACCACGTGGCTCGGCGGCCAGTGTGGGAGTGAGTACGCCAGCTGCAATTGCAGAGCAGGCCTGGCAAAGGGCGTCGCCGAATAGGTGCTCATGGCCTTGATGAAATGCAGGATTTGCGCTTCGATGCCGAACCGTTTAGTGCTGTCCTTTAACAGCGGCGGCGGGGGCAGGCCGGCGTAATGGACCTCTCGCAAGGCGCGGGCCGGTGTATCGGTAAGCGAGAGGATGCGCGCACTGGTGCGCTCATCGACGTTGAAATCGGTGCCCAGGCGCGAGAACAAATGATGGTCGTCCCACGTCTGCGGCCGCTCGCTTTCCAGTCGCCAGGCGCCATGGCGATTGTGCTCAAGGCGCGGGGTGTCGACACCGACTTTGTCTGGATGCTTTAGCCGCCACTTGCGCACCTTCTGATCGAACATTACCGGGTAAAACGAGCCGTATAACCCCAGTAATTGATCGCCGTCCCAGTCATATAGCCCTTCGGGGTTGGGTTGCAGGTCCTTTGGCAGCACGTTCTGCTTCTGGTACTGACCCAGCGAGTAATCGAGCAAGCTGACCAGGCCTGCGGGGCTGCGACGTTCGCTCATCAAGTCGCCCAGCGTGTTGCGCAAACCCTGGGCGTCAGCCGCAGAACTCATTCCCAGCAGGATGCGCTCCCCGGGTTGCAGCACTGAGCCTATGGCGAGGTAGAAACTGTCGACGGCCGGTGTCACTGGAATCGTACCGCCATTGCGCATGTCGTACGCCTCGTAGCGACCTTCGCCGTAATGCAGCAGTTCGACGGTGGTGTCATCCGGCCCGCTGTTTTTATAGCGGTTGCGTGCCACGCCGTCGGCCATTTCAGTGACCACGAAATCGCGCTTGCAGTGCTTGAGCAGCAGTTTACCCGCGAATTCCCTGGCCCACAGATCGGCATCCGGGTTGAACGTGCGGGGGTGATAAAGGCCGTCAATCGCGGCATCAATCCGTAAGGCGGTGCGATGCTGTTCAATGTGTTCGCGTACGTTGGCGGGTAGCGTTCCGTCGCTTAGAAAGGTGCTTTGCTGTGCAGCGCTCAGGGGTATTTGCGCCAGCAATTGCTGCAGGTTCGCAGGGCTCAACGGCGCAAACAGCGTGTGCAGTTTGGCCAGCAGCGGTGTGACCTCCACGCCCGTGGGCCCTGCCATGATCGGCAGAAAAGCGCGGGCTGCGACGCTGTCTGGCACTTGATGCTGCGCCTGCCCGGCGTAACGCGTCATGGCGCTGAACAGCGCGATACGCTGCGCGCTTGCCAATGCGCTGATCTGCAACCGCAGCCGCGCAATACGCTGGGCTTCAGTGAGGTGTTGGGTGCCTTCTTTGCCCAGGGTGGAGGTGGCCGGCTGCTGGCGGATAATCAACTCGAACATGGATTCCAGGGAGACAACATCGGTCTCTGCGCCGTCGAGGGAAAGGTAAGTGCCGTTGTCCAGGCGTTTAAGGTTGATGGCATGCCGGGCAGCATCCTTGGCTGCGTAGCTTTCTACCCGCAGACCTTGCTGATCGTGCACGTGGATAACCGCCTCGGCTGGCCAGGTGGGCAGCTGCGTCAGCAGGCAGAGGACGGCGCCATCGGCATGCGCCGGCATGTTGCCGCGACGGTGAAAGCCTGTGCTCAACTGCTCGATCACCCGGTCGACTTGCAGGCGCCTCACCGCTTCCACCAGGTTGACTGGCGGCAGCTCACCCGCCCAGATTTTGTCCAGGGTTTCGCGGGGGGTAGTGGTGGTGCGTAACAGTGTGCGGATCTGCGCGGGCGACGCTGCGGATTCGCCATTGGGCAGCATTTGAGCAACCAGTTGGCTGTCCGAAAGCTGGCCGGCACCGTGCAGGTCGAGGACCCAGGCCTGCACTTTCGGGTCGAAAACAATCGGGACGGCAACGCCTTTTTGGTTCGGGTGCTTGAGTAAGAAACCCGGCGTTTTTGCGGCGGGATCAAGCTGCGCCACGCTTCGCTGTTCGCCCTGTTGCACCTGCACGTATTGCTGGCCGTCTATCAAATAAATGCCTTGGGCATTCGGTACCTGGCCATCGAGCAGGCGTTGGTCGGCTATCGCGTAAGGGCGCAGGTCCGGCTTCCACAATGCGTGAGTACCGTCGCTGTGGGTGACTTTGCGTGGGCCACCCAGCCGCTGCAGCAGGTTCTCCATGCGCTGGCGATGCACACGGCCGGCGGTGGAGATCAACACGCCGTTCACTGCCAGGTCCGCTGCGTCTGCCATGGCTGCGGCAAAATCATTCGCCTGGCCCTTGGCGGCTTCGTTGATGCCGATGATCAGGCTGTAGGTCAGGTTGCCGAACACCACCCCTTGCATCAGTCGGTTCAGGCCGCTGACGCCACCGGGTACAGGGGTCAGCAACAGCGCCATGATTTCGCTGGCAATCGCTGCCGCGCCGTCGATCACGCCCTGCAGGTCGCGCTCCGAGCGTCGGGTCGCGAGCAGGCCGAGGTTGGCCTGATACTGCTGGATATGACGAAAGGCAAGGGCTTGCACCAGGCTCATCGGGCGGCCTTGTTTGGGGTCAGCGACAAACCTCACGTGGTCCAGCGTTTGTTCCGGAAATAACCTGTGAAACGACTTATAAAGAAAGCTCGCCGCAACGCTCAGGCCTGGCGGGCGTGGCTCACTGCGTAACAGGTCATTGAACTGATGGATGTCGGTGAACGGCAGTTGGCGCGAGAACCAGCCGAGGTTGCCGTCGCGATGGCTGGCCTTAAGGTCAGCGAGAAAATGCGCACCGGCGGTCTTGGCATCGATGTGATACCGCAGGGCGCCGCTGGGGCGGAACGGGAAGTAGGAAACCACCCCGAGGCTGCCCACTTGAATCAGCAACAGGGGCACTGGAATGCGCTTGCCGGAGGTATCCACGAAAGGCACGGCCGGCAGCAGAGTGCTGTCGAGGTCCATGCTCAACGTCTCAAACGCTAACGGTTTGCTGCCATCGATGGCCGCGACCAGCGTTTCGTACAGGGCCAGTGTCAGGTCACTGCTGGCACGGTTGCGATAGGCCTCCATTGCTTCAAACCGTAAGTTGGCGCGCGCGTTCGCCTCGATCAAGCCTTGCAGTGTGCCGCCTGGCCCCAGGGTTTCTGTCAACTCCGCCTGCAGTTTTTCGCCCAGGTTCAATTCGCGGCAGATGGCGATGAATTGGCTCACGGTCAGCTTTTTTTCATCCACTCCCGTCAGGTAGGACGCGTTGACATAGCTATGACCCGAGGCTTGAGGGGTGCCGGTGCCGAAGTCGAAATTCAGGCAGGCCGCGTCCCATAACGAGAGGCTCGACAGGTGCGCACGGTACTGCCATTCGTCCACGGCCCGGCGAAAGCGCTTCGCGGCCCCCAAACCGCCAACTGCGCTGCTGCTGCGGGGTTCCCAGGGCAACGGCGGTTCGAGTTTTTCCAGGTAGCGGGTGTGCAAGAAGGCCTTTTCAGGGTCGAGGCCGCCGAGCTTGGCGCTCAGTGTGGCCAGGCCGCTGGCTTTGAACCGCTCTCTCTGAAGGGTATTTTCGGCCTCTACCGCCTTGAGCGCGGCGTGCGCCTCGCGTTGCAGCCTGACGTAATCGCGCTGCTGCGCCAGCGTCAGGCTATTCATTGACTGCGCCATAACCTGGCGCAGCAGTTCCAGGGCCTGCTGCTGGCCCCAGGCTTCGCTGGACTGCAAGTGGCCGGACAGGCCGTTGGTGAATTGATGGGTGGGCATGAGCCGCTTCCTTTCACTGTGAGACGTAAAAGGAGATGGAAGCATTCGCCCACCCAGAGTGGGCGCTAGCTATGTAGCACGGGGCTGGCTCAGGCGTTTATTCAACTCAAGCCAGGCGCCCAGCGCGGCCATCAACAACACCCCGGCCAACGCGGTCAGCAATTGCACCGGCACTGTATCGCCCGCCATGGCGTTGAGCATGTCCGCCAACGGCGCGAGCACCACACCCAGGCAAAACACTTCCAAGGAGAAACGCCCCATGCGGCACACCTGCGCGGCCACCGGGTTTTGCGTCCAGCTCGCCGTGGGCAGCAGCTTGGCGGTGACGTAGGCGAGGGCGAGAAAATGCAACAGGCGCAGAGGCGACAGGTCGGTCTTGCTGATCGGGTAGATCCACTCGCTGATCCACGCGGGCATCACTGCGTCATGAATCTGCGGCCAGCGCCACGACAGGGTCAGGACGCCGGCAACCACGACATACACCGCCGCCGCCATGAACAGTGGCTGGCATGGCAATGCGCGGGTTTCGATGGCTTTGGGTTGCTGGCTGCGAATCGCCGCCGCGCCACCCAGCACAAACAACAATTGCCAGGTCACCGGGTTGAAGTACCACACGCCATCGGCAATGGCCCGCAAGTTCCACCCCATCCATGGCGCCAGCAGGTACACGGTCAGCGACACCGCCACCACCGCCCACGGCTTGCGCAGCATAAACGGCAACACCAGCGGCAGACTGCCAAGCAGCACGATGTAAAGCGGCAGTGGGTCCATCAAGTTGGGTTTGAAGCGCAACAGCAGCTCATCGAGCAACGCGCGTTGTGGGTCGCTGATGAAGTGGGTCATGCCCATCTCTTGCACCAGGTCACGGGTCTCGACGTGGCTGTTGGCGAAAAACACGATGCCCATCAGCACCGCCAGCAAAAAGATGTGCACCACGTACAGCACCCAGGTGCGCCGCAGGATTTTCAGGCAGGCCATCAGGTAGCCTTCGCGCTGCATGACTTTGCCGTAAGCCAGCACCGAGGCAAAACCCGCCAGGAACACAAAGATTTCCGCCGCGTCGCTGAAGCCGACGTTGCGCAGGGTGATCTGGCCAAGGGGATTGTGGGGGACGTGATCCCAGAAAATGAAGATCAACGCCAGGCCCCGAAAAAAGTCGATGCGCGGGTCGCGTCCGTTAAACATGGCAGCGGGCTCTTGAGCGAAGGGTGTATTAAAGACAGGCAGGTGTAGGCATTGACGTACGCCGAGCGTGGGGCGGGCGCAGGTTGGCGGTATTTGTAAGCAATTGCAAAGGTTGGGTATTACCGGATGTCTCTACAGCCCGCCCAGGTCGGGTGGGCTGAAGGTTGAGTGTCAGGCCGCCACTTCTGCATTCGGTTCAAAACTGTCCGCACGCGCCATCTGCCACATGCGCGAATAGAACTCACCGTTCACCTCACCGGTGAGCAATTCGCCGGGCTTGAGGAACACATGCAGTTGCGAGAACAGCTTGATTTCGGTTGCCGACATGCGTCGCACCAGATGCTTGGCCGACAACTGCGACGGGTGATCCAGGCCCGCGGCGGCGAGCATCTCCGCCAACGCCTTGAGGGTGTTGCGGTGGAAGTTGAACACGCGCTGGGCTTTGTCCGGCACCACCAGCGCGCGCTGACGCAGTGGGTCTTGAGTCGCGACCCCCGTCGGGCATTTGTTGGTGTGGCAGCTTTGCGACTGAATGCAGCCGATTGCAAACATGAAACCGCGCGCCGAGTTGGCCCAATCGGCGCCGATGGCCAGCACGCTGGCGATATCGAACGCACTGACGATTTTGCCGCTGGCGCCAAGCTTGATCTTGTCGCGCAGGTTCAGGCCCACCAGCGTGTTGTGCACAAACAACAGGCCTTCACGCAGCGGCACGCCGATATGGTCGGTGAACTCCACGGGAGCCGCGCCGGTGCCGCCTTCCTTGCCATCCACCACGATAAAATCCGGGAGGATGCCGGTTTCAAGCATGGCTTTGGCGATGCCCATGAACTCCCACGGGTGGCCGAGGCAGAACTTGAAGCCCACCGGTTTGCCGCCGGACAGTTCGCGCAGTTGGGCGATGAACTGCATCATTTCGATGGGCGTGGAAAATGCGCTGTGACGCGACGGTGAGATGCAGTCTTCGCCCATCATGATGCCGCGCGTGTCGGCGATCTCTTGGGTGACTTTGTGCTTGGGCAGGATCCCGCCGTGGCCGGGTTTGGCGCCCTGGCTCATTTTGATTTCGATCATGCGCACTTGCGGGTTTTGCGCCTGCACGGCGAAGCGCTCCGGGTCGAAGCGGCCGTCGCTGGTGCGGCAGCCGAAGTAGCCGCTGCCCAGTTCCCAGGTCAGGTCACCGCCGTTTTCGCGGTGGTAAGGGCTGATGCTGCCTTCGCCGGTGTCATGGGCAAAGTTGCCGAGTTTGGCGCCCTGGTTCAGCGCGCGAATCGCGTTGGCGCTGAGCGAGCCAAAGCTCATCGCCGAGATGTTGAACACCGACGCCGAGTACGGCTGCGTGCACTGCGGGCCGCCCACCATCACGCGAAACGCGCCGGGGTCGCTCAACGGCGCCGGGCGCATGGAGTGGCCGATAAACTCGAAACCCGACTGGTACACGTCGATCAAGGTGCCGAATGGCTTGTCGGCGCTTTCGTTCTTGGCGCGCGAGTACACCAGCGAACGCTGGGCCCGGGAAAAGGGCAGGGCGTCGCTGTCGGACTCCAGCAGGTACTGGCGGATCTCCGGGCGGATGGCTTCCACCAGGTAGCGGATATTGCCCAGGATCGGGTAGTTGCGGCGTACCGCGTGGCGGCTTTGCAGCAGGTCGAAAAGGCCGATAAGGCTCAACACGCCCGTGACCACGGTGATCGGCCACAGCCATTCATGTTGGATAAACGGGAGGCTGGCGAGGGTGAAAATGACGCACACGGCAAAGAACGCGTAACGGCTTAGTAACGACAGGCTCATACGGTTTTCCTTGGGTTCGGACTCATCGGCTAGGCGTTTTGCGCCTGAAGAAAGATCGAGAACAGCTCCGACTGGGATTTGATCCCTAGCTTGCTGTACATGTGTTTCTTATGGACTTTCACGGTTTCAACAGAGATTTCCAGCTTACGAGCGATTTCCTTGCTGGAGCAACCGCTGAGCATCAAGCGGCCCACATCCAGCTCGCGGGCGGTGAGTTGCGCGCCCCATTCATCCGTTTGCTTGGGGGGTTCAGGCGTGTTGACCTGGTTGAGCTCAAAGGGCACGCGTTGGCGCAGCAGGCTCAGCACCCAGGGTTGGATCAGCGACAGCAGGGCGATTTGCGTTGGGTCAAACCGCTGTTTCGAGCCCAGGGACAGGCACAGGGTACGCCCGTCCGGCAGGTGGCAATTAAACTGGATTTCATCGGCGACCACGTTCAAACGGAAGTAGCGCTGGTAATACTCGGTGAGTTCGAAATGCTCCGGCGCGACCTCTGCCAGGCGAAACAGCCCGGTGCGCGACTGCTCGCGGCTGGCGATGTAGAAGGGGTCGAGCAGGTAGAGGCCGTTGAGGTAGTCCTGGAACAGGTGGTCCGGTGTGCCGTCGGCGCCCGGGCATTCGGCGAACACCAGCGGGCGGTGTTCACTGCTGAACAGCAATACCACCCAACTGTCGAAGGGCACATATTGGTTGAGCAGGCGCACCAGTTGGGTCCAGAAGTTGGGCTGGTCCAGGGCATCTATCATTTGCCCCACCGAACGGTGCCAGGCGATGTCTTCCAGCGACACGGTCATTGATCTACCCCTATCGGGTTACCCCCGCCGCGTAATTCCCAGGCAGGTTATGGCTGCGCATACTGCGGCACAGATAAAGAACAAGGAATACCTGATGAAGGTCGAATTTGCCCAGTTGGCAGGCCGTGATAACGGCACAGCTTACAACCTTGAGCGCGCCCTGGCGGCAATTGCCGCCTGCGCCGATGACACGCAACTGATCATCTTCCCGGAAACTCACCTGATGGGTTTTCCGACGGCCGAGACCGTCGCCGACATCGCCGAGCCGCTGGACGGCCCCACGGTGCAGGCCGTTATTGACGCCGCCCGTGAGCGAGCGATTGCCGTGGTCATCGGCATGGCTGAAAGCGACAACGGCCAATTCTATAACACCACCTTGTTGATCACCCCCGAAGGCATTGCCCTGCGTTATCGCAAGACCCACCTGTGGGCCTCGGATCGCGGCGTGTTCACCCCCGGCGATCGCTACGCCACGTGCCTGTGGAACGGTGTGCGCGTCGGCCTGTTGATTTGCTACGACATCGAATTCCCGGAAACCGCCCGTGCCAACGCGCAACTGGGCGCTGAGTTGCTGATCGTCACCAACGGCAACATGGACCCCTACGGGCCGACACACCGCACTGCAATCATGGCCCGCGCCCAGGAAAACCAGGCATTCGCACTGATGGTCAACCGCGTGGAAGAGGGCGACGGTGGCCTGTTGTTCGCCGGCGGCAGCGCGTTGGTCGACCCATTTGGCAGCTTGCTGTTTGAAGCGGGCCGCGAAGAAGGGCAATTCACGGTTGAGCTGGATGTTGACCAGCTTGTGGCGGCGCGCAAGGACTACCGCTACCTGGATGACCAGCGCTTGAAATTGCCGGGAGAGGTGATTGAGCGCAGCGATGGGACGCGCGAATTGTTGATCCCCTGAGCAGGCTTATGGGGTGATTGGGCTCGTTGTGGCAAGCGGGCTTGTTGTGGCGAGCGGGCTTGCCCCGCGTTGGGCTGCGCAGCGGCCCTGAAACCTGCCTGCGCGAAGTGCCTGATACACCGCGTTCGTCTTCACTGGGGCCGCTTCGCAGCCCAACGCGGGGCAAGCCCGCTCGCCACAAAAACTCTTTGAACATAAGAAAAACAGCTTCTGCTTCACCGACTTCAGTTCTGCCATAAAACCAATAATTCAGCGGAGAATCGCTCATGGCTCGTTTGCAACGCACCCTGTCGTTAGGGTCGGTGGTGCTGTTTGGCATCGCCTATATGACGCCGATCATTGTGCTCGGCACGTTCGGCATACTGGCGCAATCCACGGCCGGCATGGTCCCCGCCGCGTACCTGGCGGCGTTGGTGGCGATGTTCTTCACCGCGATGAGTTACGGGCGCATGGCGGCGGCCTTCCCGGTGGCCGGTTCCGCCTACAGTTACGTGCGCAAGGCGATCAGCCCCAAGCTCGGCTTTATCGCCGGTTGGGCGGTGTTGCTCGACTACCTGTTCCTGCCCATGGCCATCTGGCTGATCGGCGCGGCGTACCTCAATTCGGCCTTTCCTTCAGTGCCCCAATGGGTCTGGGTGCTGGCGTTTATCGGCATCACCAGCGCCATCAATATCGTCGGCCTTAAACTGGCGAACGGCATCAACGCCTTGCTGATGCTGATCCAGGCATTGGTACTGATCGCGTTTGTGGTGTTGTGCATCCATTACATCGGTGGCGATGCGAGCAAACCGTTGTGGACCCTTGCCCCGTTCTTCAACGGCCAGATGCACATGCCGCTGATCATGAGCGGCGCCGCCATCGCCTGCTATTCGTTCCTGGGCTTTGATGCCGTCAGCACCCTCACCGAAGAAACCCGCGACCCACGCCGCACCATCCCACGGGCGATCATGTTGATTACCTTGATCGGCGGGCTGATCTTCGTCGGCGTGTCTTACTTCGTGCAAGTCGCCCATCCCTCGTTTGAATTCACCAATGTGGATTCGGCCGCGTATGAAATTGCGCGCAATATCGGTGGCGACTTGTTTGTGTCGATCTTCCTGATCGGCTTGATCGTCGGCCAGTTCGCCTCGGGGCTGTCGGCCCAGGCCAGTGGTTCGCGCCTATTGTTTGCCATGGGCCGCGACGGCGTGCTGCCCAAATCGTTCTTCGGCAACTTGCATGCGCGCTTTGGCACGCCGGTCAACAGCATCCTGTTATGTGCCGTGGTGGCCTTGCTGGCGTTGAAGCTGGACGTGACCACGTCCACCTCGTTCATCAACTTCGGCGCATTCCTGGCCTTTAGCCTGGTCAACCTGTCGGTGATCTTCCATTACTGGATCGGCGCCAAACAGCGCGGTGCACGCGAGCTGATTCTGTTTTTGGTATTCCCGACCATCGGCCTGCTCGCGGATTTGTGGCTGATGATCAGCCTCGATCACCTGGCGATTTATCTGGGTGTAGCGTGGCTGGCAATCGGGCTGATTTATCTGGGAGTACTGACGCGTGGGTTCTCGCAACAGCCACCGGAACTGGACTTTCAGGAAGCTGCATAGCGCTTACCGCTTGTCGCTACATCCGGGTACCTATTCAACTGCCAGTTGAATATCTAGAAAACCAATGTAGAGTTGGTCGTTAATGAATAACGTTAAGCATTAAGCGATGATAAAAAGCTTCAAATGCGCCGACACCAAAACCCTTTTTGAAACCGGTGGAAGCCGGCGTTGGTCCGCCATCCTCTCTGTGGTGGAGCGAAAGCTGAGCATGCTTGATGCTGCGGTAGACCTTAACGACTTGCGGTCACCGCCCGGGAACAGGCTCGAACAGTTGCATGGCAATAGAGAAGGGCAACACAGTATCCGAATCAATGGTCAATTCCGGGTCTGTTTCATTTGGGGCCTTAATGGTCCGGAAAACGTTGAAATTGTGGATTACCACTGAGGTGAATCATGTTTAAGAATGGCATGCGACCCGTACACCCTGGGGAGATTCTCAAAGAGGAGTACCTGGAACCGCTGGGCCTGACCGCCGCCGCCCTCGCCAGGGCGTTGCACGTCTCTGCGCCTACGGTGAATGACATCGTATTGAAGCGCCGCAGCATCAGCGCAGATGTTGCATTACGTCTGGCAGTTGCCTTGGAAACCACCGCGCAATACTGGCTCAACTTGCAGACCGCCTATGATCTGCGCACAGCTGAAATCGCCAAAGGTGCCCAGATACTCAAGGAAGTAGAGAAGGTCGCGCATTGCGCCTGATAATCTTGCTTGTGCTTGGACCCGGTGAAAGCCGGGTTTTTTATGCCCGACGAAAACGAATGATGCTGAAGAGCCATTACTCATCAAAAAGCCGACTAAGCTACTCTGTAACCGCCAGGAAGGCAGACTCAAACCGTAAGGACCGCATACCGACGATCCGAGGTGTCCCATGGGAGAGTCCGTTACCTTTACCGACAGCGACCGTCCTGTGGTGTTGTTGATTGATGCCCACCCGGACGTATTGCACAGCCTCAATCAACTGCTGAGCCTGGAACCTTTCGAACTGCTCAGCGCCACCTGCGCCGCTGACGCCTTGAGCCTGCTTGCCAGCAGACCCGTCGACCTGGTGATGAGTGCCGCGCGGCTGCCAGACCTGGACGGCGCTTCGCTGCTGGCGCATGTCCATCAAGCCTACCCTCACACCGTGCGCATCCTGCTGACCGGTGAGACTGAGCTGACACTTATCGTCAAAGCCATCAACGAAGGTCAGATCTATCGCTACCTCAGCAAACCCTGGAATGACGAAGAATTGCTGCTGGCGCTGCGTCAATCCCTCGCCCATCAGCATTCCGAGCGCGAGCGTCTGCGCCTTGAACAATTGATCCTGCAGCAAAACGAAACCCTCAAGCAGCTCAACGCCTCCCTGGAAAAACGCGTAGCGGCGCGCACCAGCGAGCTGCAGCAGACCGCCGACATGCTCGACCTCGCCTATGAGGAGCTCAAACACAGCTATGCCACCGGCACCGAAGTGTTCTCGTTGCTGGCCAACCTGCGCCTGCCACGTGCCAAGCAAACCAACCGGCAGATTATCGAACTGGTGCGCACCTGGTGCGTGTCCCATGGCGTGGACGAGGCGAGCAATCGCGACCTGACCATGGCCGCCGCGCTCTACAACATCGGCAAGCTGAGCTGGAGCGACAGCATGATGGCGTCGCCCTCGGACCTGTTGCACAGCGCCGACCGCGAGCGCTATCGCGCCTACGCGACGCAAAGTGAATCGCTGCTGATGACCCTGGAACCGATGAAAGACGCCGCGCGCTTGATTCGCCATCACCAGGAACGCTGGGACGGTTCAGGCTTTCCCGATCACCTCAAAGGCGAGGCGATCCCCGTGGGTTCACGCTTGCTCAAATTGGCCGTCGATTTTATCGAGCTGCAAAAAGGCCTGATCCTGGAACGGCAGATGAACAGCGACGAAGCGTTGCTGTACATCCGCAAATACGCCGGGCGGCTGTATGACCCCAACATGGTCGAAGACTTTGTGTCTGTGTGCGCCACCTACCTCCATGACGTGACGCTGGGCGACCCCAACGTAAAAGTCCTGGGCACCCGCGAGCTGGAAGAGGGCATGGTGCTGGCGCGCAGCCTGAACGCCGATAACGGCATGTTGCTGCTTAATGCCGGCAAAGTTCTTAATCTGCCGCTGGTGGATAAGTTGATCGCATTCGAAACCATGGAAGGCGCCAGGTACACCCTGTTTATCAAGGTGGATAAGGGTGTGTCGCCAACCACATAGCACAGCGACAGCACCTCGTGTACGGGGCTTCTATACCTTCCAGACTTTCGGCTTACTGCCGTGATAGTCGAAGATCCCCCGGACGACGTAGATATCCTTTGCGTCTTCCTTTCCGGTCTTTTCAAACGCCACCCGCCATCGACCTCGGCCTGGTCCGCTATCCAGTTGCGGTAGATCGACATAGGTGAAGTTGCCGATTTTTTTCCGGCTGACGCGGCCTGCTTGTATGTCCTGAATGATTTCTTCAACTTTGTTTTTTGCAGGGATGGGCAGCAGCGCCAGCTGAGTGTCTGCCAGTTCATCTGTTTTCACGATGTTGATCACGGTGCCGCTGGGCGCAGTCGGTGTTGGCGCGGTCGTTATCCCTGGCTCGGGGGTTGGTTTTTCAACTTTATGTGTGGCCACGCGCGACGGCGAAAACTCCAAAGGCGTTGAAAACTGCGGGATGTTTTTTTCAAATGCCACGACGCTAATACTGTCGATGACCTGCACGCCCGCATCCGCTCTACTGGCACCACCGGAAGACAAGGCAATATAAGGAATGCCGGATTGCTTGAATGCATCGGTATAGGAAGCAAAGCCCAGGGTACCGAGACGTTCTGCTTGCCTTTCAATTATGAAGCGGTGCAACACTTTTCCTATTCGTGGAGAAGACAGCAGGTTATTCAAAGTGTCCTCGGGGTTTTCGTTATTATCGGACGCTACTTTTCCAAGAATTGCACGGCGCCCTTTTTCGTCCAGGAATGCATTGAGCGTATCTTCGTGCCAGTTGGGTGGCTTGAGTTTATGGTTGAATTTATTAAAAATGTTCAATTGTCTTTGTGTGAATGCAAAGCCTACAAATTTCGCCCCGGTGTCGAAATCGACAGCGCTGATCGATGCCCGTATGTATTTTGAGAAATCGTCATTTTTCCCCATCAACCGTTTTATTTTTATGAAGAGATTTTCCATTTCTTTGGGAGAGAACGTCAGGTAGTCGGCAAAATCTTCGATAGTCGTATTCAAGTACGCATAGGTGTTCACGTCGAACTTAAGTGTCAACAGCGCGTTGCGTAAATCTTGCTTATAAGGCACGTCGTAGTCACCTCGAACAATACGGCGAAAAGTGACTTCATCTACCCTTAGTCCTTCGAGCACCTGGTCACGCAGCGTTTTTTTCTGCGGACCACTGAGTGTCTTGATGACGTCTGCATATTGTTGGTGTGCCGTAGAGGGCCTGTCCAAGCAGAGTGCTCTGAGCAAATCATCATCCAGTTGCTGTTCGGCGGTAAGCGGCCGCAGCGCGCTGATCACCGGGCCTCCTCCTCTTGTCGTGCGTTCAAAGCGGGGCTTCCAGCTTTTGGCGTCGCCCGGTACCACCATAAAGTCCGTTTTAATGCCGAGCGAGTCTTTCACATAGCGCGCGCCATCTTCGACATAGGATGGGTACAGGTAATAGCGATCGTCATCCGCCCGCATGGCGATGAATTGGTTGTTGCGACTGTCGATAAAACTGGGCGCACCCAGGCTGCGCGACAACCTGTAATGGTGCGTTTGCGCGAACGCCTCCACGTCGAACAGCGCGTCGATGGGATCCGGTAAGCGATACTCTGCGACGTTGACCCAGGCTGGGTCCAATGGCCGGATGGAGGTCGTTGCAACCTTGATACCGGTGACGCGTGCGCCTGCGCGTTTACCCAGCAGCCCTGGGATACGACGCCCCAGTGTTTGGGCTCTGCGTATACCCCCGACGACAGCGCGATGAAGTAGCCTCTGCACTGTCTTGGCCATCAACAGTTCCACCAGGAAGTCGGCGATTTCAACCCCGTACACAAAGGCGTTCACCGCCGACTCCCATGCAATTTGGGCGTTGCTGCGTGAACGGTGATCGGCATGCGCCAGTTGAAAGCCAAGTTGCGCCGAATACAGGAAGACCTGTAAGTCACCGGTTACAGGGCTTACGGTATAGCGGTTCGCGCTGCGTGTATCGCTGAAGATCCGTGCAAGCTCCTGCGTATCGAGCGTGGCCATGCGCTGGGTGAAATAGGTGCGCCATTGTGGTTGTGCCTTGAGACCATCCAGTTCCCCGAGCCCATTCACCAGTTCTCGAAAGGGGGCGTTATCAGGCGCATCCGGGGTATAGAGGACACACACGCCGCCTGGCTTTGTGTGTTTTCGCTGGATGATCAGCACGCCATTGATCACTTGCCCCCCGCGTCCCCCTTCCAGCCCGCTGCCCATCACCAACAGGTGGGCCACGATGTCGTGCGTGCCAACCTGAGGCCGGGTTGCCGGATCCGGAAAATGGGTGATTGCATGTATCCAGTCAAACCCACTGCCTGGCGTTTTGAAGATGAACAGGTCAGAAACCGCCGGGTTCAAGCGGCTCTCAAGGGCCTCCTTGCGCATTCTTGCGGTATTCGCTCGCTGCCAGGCCGTGGCCAGGGCCTGGCCTTCGCCGCTTTGCGAAAAAGCCGACCTGAGGTAATCGTCATATTTTTTGCCAATGTCCGCCTCGTGGGCGAGTGCGCGTAACTCTGCATTGTCGAGTCTGCCCACTCTTGTCCCTGAACGGTCGAACAGGCCGGCTGTGGCGGTGATCGCTCTGTGCGCTTCATGCAGCGACCACGGATCGACGTTACGCCGTGCGTAACTTGCCAGTGTGCGCAGATCCACAACCGCCCTGGTTTTCCATTTTCCCTTTGTCAGTACCCGCTCCTTCAAAAAGAGCGGGATATCAATGCCGGGGTCTTCGCTGATGTAAACCGTGTCGGCTTGTTCATCTTTATATCCCGTCACCTCGACGTCGGCGGAAGAGGTAACACGCAGCCTTACCAAGCTCTCGTAGGGCGCCAGGTCAACATTGGCATATTCCGGTTTTTGGCGTTTCAACACCCTGCTGACTTCGTTCTCGGAAAAAGAGGTCAATGACAAAACCTGCTCAAGCAGCGGTTTTAGCGTGTCATGGCTTGCCAGCATTGCTGCTTCATATTGGCGGTACTGAGCCTGATCCTGCGGGCAGGCGGCTTTCAACCAATCGGGTTCGTGCGGTTTGACCAGCAGCAGATTTCGGGCAGCAAGGGCTGTGGATGCATCCAACTGCGGTGCCAGGTACGCGACGCAGTCAAGTTCGCCGGTCAACGGTAACGTGGGTTTGCGCAGGAGCGCCCGGGTATTGAAGTATTGCCGCACCCGCAGCGAGCGAACGCTGTCGGCAATCACATCGGCCTCAATCATCGGCGGATCGTCTGCCAACACAAGTGCGCCGCTCAGTCTCTCGTGCGCTGCTGCCGGTAGGGATGCGGCTAGCAGCTTGCCTGCCGATTCATTCTCGCGAAGCCGCTGCTCCACGGCTTCGTTCAATCGCCGCAGATTTTCATATTCTTCAAACCCTTCCCCAGGGGTGTAAAGCAACACGCTCCCCGTAGGCGGCTTGACTGCGGTTGTACTCATGATGAACGCACTGGCGAACTCACTGCCGTCTGCCAGCGTCAGGCGGTACACGCCAGGTCTTTGCTGGGGGAGGAGGGCCATTTCCCGTGCTTCTGCGCTCGGGTATTTCAACACAGCGTCTGCCAGTGTTCGCGCTGCGTCCGACAACGTGCCGTCCACTGTGCGTAATGCCAATTGATGGGCCAGCACTTGGCGCCGCACTGCAATCAGGCGCTCTTCGGTGTTGGGTTGTGCGCCTTTTTTAGCCCTCCAGAACTCGTTGAGTTTTACCGAAAAGGCAATTTCCAACACGCTGGCCAATGTCGCTACAGGCGTGGTTGCAGACAGGCGTTTATCTGCTTGCAGTGTTTGGGCCTCCCGATAGAAGGTGCCGGTCTCTTCGGTGAGGTAGGTATCGGCATCCGGCATGCGTAAGCGGTTAAGCAGCGAACCAAGCGGTTCGCTGCTTAACAGTTGAGGTTCTCCCTGCTCGGTTTCACGGTAACGCGTATAAAAAATCCGATTCGGATTTATGGGTCGGTCCAACTCGGGAAACAGGCTGGCTAGTTGTATCTGGTACACCGTGCCCAGGCTCGGTTGTTGCTGCAACAGGTCGTCTGTTTGGGCATTGAGGCTGCCCAGTTCGCGCACAAGGTGTGCCTGTTGTTCGTCCAGGCTTTGCTTCGCCGGCGGCTCCACAGGCAGTGTTACGGGCTGTAAAGGACTTGGTGTCAGGTCGGGATCGTCATTCTGTGGCGTTTGAGGTGACATGTGCATGCAGGTACTCGGCTGCGGGGGCGCTGTGTGCTGCTGCGCAGCAGGCCCGGCTGAATGGGAATTTGCGAGTCTACGGTTGGCAGCGAGACGACTTGCGGTGCATGTGTGTACCTTTTAAGCGGGTTCAAACGCTGCGCTGTCGAACGGGCCGTTCAGTTGATTGCGCTTGATGTGCGTGGGATCCTTGGCGACTTTCCCCAGGGGTTGATTATGTCCACCACAATTCGCATCGCCGCCGCCCTGTTAATCGGCAGCGACGGCCAAACTCTGCTGGTGCGCAAGCGCGGTACCCAGGCCTTCATGCAGCCTGGCGGCAAGATCGACGCAGGCGAACAACCGGCCCAGGCGCTCGCCCGTGAACTGCACGAAGAACTGAACCTGACGATTGACCCCGGCGACGCCGTCTACCTGGGCCACTTCTCGGCGCCGGCCGCGAACGAACCAGGTTTTACCGTGGAAGCCGAACTGTTCCAGGTGCACATCGACGTGGCGGTGACGCCCGCGGCTGAAATCGAAGAAGTGCGCTGGATCGACCCGGCCGGTGACGGTGGCCTGCCGTTGGCACCGTTGACGCGCGACCTGATCCTGCCGTTTTACCGCGCTTCGCTGACCCAATGATCATTCGCGCCCTGGGGGCCAGCGATGCCGAGGCCTATCGGGCCTTGATGCTCGAAGCGTACGGCGCCTACCCGCAGGCGTTTACCTCCAGCGTGGCGGAGCGCGCTTCGATGCCGTTGAGCTGGTGGGAAAAGCGCCTGAACAGCCCGCTGGATCGGTTGCTCGGCGGGTTTGACGGCGACGAGCTCGCAGGCATCGTTGGCCTGGCTTTCGAGCCACGTGAGAAGGCGCGGCACAAGGTGACCCTGTTTGGTATGTACGTGACCAAGGCCTGTCAGCAGCAAGGGTTGGGCCGCCAGTTGGTCGAGGCGGCGCTCGACGAAGCGCGCAAGCATCCGCGCCTTAAATTGATTCAACTGACCGTCACCGCCGGGAATGACGCGGCGTTTGCGTTGTACCAGCGCTGCGGCTTCATCCAGTACGGCCTGGAGCCACTGGCGGTGCGGGTGGGCGTTGATTACTTCGACAAGATCCACATGTGGCGCGAACTCACAGCTGACTGAAAACCGTATCCCCTGTGGGAGCTGGCTTGCCTGCGATAGCATCAACCCGGTGTACCTGATACACCGCGGTGCCTGCATCGCAGGCAAGCCAGCTCCCACACAAGCCACACAATTGATGTGTGAAGGCTAGCGAACTGCGCTGACTCCATCCAGCGTCGAAAACGACGTGTCCTTGGCCGTCAGCAAAAAGTCGCGCATATACGGCGCGTCGAGCATGTCCGCCCGAATCCCCGCATACAGCGTCGCAAACAAGCCTTTTTCGCCCAGCCGCTTGGCCTTCACATACCCGCGCGAGCTGTATTCATGCAGCGCCCAATGCGGCATGCCGCACACGCCACGGCCGCTGGCGACCAGCTGCATCATCATCACCGTCAGCTCCGAAGTGCGCACCTGCGCCGGTTCCACGTCGGCGGGTTCCAGGAACCGGGTGAAGATGTCCAGGCGGTCGCGTTCCACCGGGTAGGTGATCAGGGTTTCGGTCAGCAGGTCCTCGGGCACGATGTACGATTTGTTCGCCAGCGCATGCTGGTTGGCCACCGCCAGCATGGCTTCGTAGGTGAACAGCGGCACATAGGTGATGCCCGGCAATTCCAGCGGGTCAGACGTCACGACCAGGTCCAGGTCACCACGGGCGAGGGCGGGCAGTGGCGCGAAAGCAAAGCCCGACGCGAGGTCCAACTCGACTTCCGGCCAGGCGTCGCGGAACTGGTCGATGGTTGGCATCAGCCACTGGAAGCAGCTGTGGCACTCGATTGCCATGTGCAAACGCCCGGCGGTGCCACCGGCCAATCGCGCGATATCACGCTCGGCGCCACGCAGCAGCGGCAGGGTGGCATCCGCCAGTTGCAGCAGGCGTAAACCGGCGCTGGTAAAGCGCAGCGGCTTGGTCTTGCGCACGAACAGCTGCATGCCCAGGCGCTCTTCCAGCTCCTTGAACTGATGGGACAGCGCCGACTGCGTCAGGTGCAGGCGCTCGGCAGCTTCCACCAGGCTGTCGGCTTCGCGCAGGGCGTGGAGGGTCTTGAGGTGACGGATCTCGAGCACGGGCTCTCCATGAAAACAATTTGTGCGAAAGTTGAATGGCGTGAGTTTGTCTCATGTTGCTCTGCGTGTCGACTTTGACCGCCGGGCACTCTTCATCAAACTGTCATGGAAGTGTGGCAGCGCGCTTGAACAAACTTCATCAGACTCGCGCTCTACTGGGGTTCTGCGTTTCGGTGTTTTTCATGCGCGTGTTGCTTTTACTGGCCGCTCTATTGTTCGGCCTGCCGTCTTTTGCGGCTTCTCGATGTGACGTCAATGTCCCGACTCAAACGGTCGATCTGGCTCAGGTAAGCATTGCCTACCAGAGTATCGGCCGCGCGTCTGACCCTGCCTTGCTGCTGGTGATGGGCCTGGGCGGGCAGTTGATTCACTGGCCGGATGAAGTGGTCGTTGCGCTGTGCGAGCAAGGCTTTCGGGTGATTCGCTACGACAACCGTGACGTCGGCCTGTCGACCTGGCGCCAGGCGCCGGCCAGCGCCAACCTCACCTTCGAAGTGCTGCGCTACAAACTCGGCCTGCCGGTGGCAGCGCCCTACACGCTGACCGATATGGCCGATGATGCGCTGGGTTTGATGGACGCCTTGAAGATCCAGCAATTCCACGTGCTGGGCGCAAGCATGGGCGGCATGATCGCCCAACACATGGCGGCGATGGCGCCGCAGCGGGTGGAGAGTCTCACGTTAGTCATGACCAGCTCTGGCGCCGAAGGCCTGCCGGCACCGAGTGCGGCGCTGTTGCAACTGCTGTCGCGGCGCAGCGCGCCGAATCGCGAAGTGGCGCTTGAACAGCAAGCCGATTTGCTCGCCGCGTTGGGCAGCCCCTACGTGAAAGATGACCGCCAGATGTTGCTGCATCAGGCGGCGCAGTCTTACGACCGTGCCTTCAACCCGGACGGCGTGAAGCGCCAGATCATGGCGATCCTCGCCGAACAAAGCCGCGTGCCGCTGCTCAACCAACTGCGCGTGCCGACGCTGGTGGTGCACGGTACTGCTGATCCGTTGTTGCCGGTGATGCACGGCGTGCACCTGGCTGCGCATATACAGGGCAGCCAGCTGAAACTGATTCCCGGCATGGCTCATCGTTTTCAGGAGGCGTTCAAGGCGCCGCTGCTGACGGCGGTGTTGCCCTATCTCAAAGCCCATCGCGAAGATGCGGCGCACTGGGCGCGGATTGACTTGGGCGAGCCTTCGAACGTGTTGTGAAGTTGGTGTATCGTGGAGCTTTTGCGGCGCATTGACGCCAGCGAGGTCGCCTGGTCATGAGTACTTCCTTGAAAATCGATTTTGTCAGCGATGTGTCGTGCCCCTGGTGCGTTATCGGGCTGCGTGGGTTGACTGAAGCGCTTGATCAATTGGGCGCTGAAGTGCAGGCCGAGATTCATTTTCAGCCGTTTGAGCTGAATCCGAATATGCCTGCCGAAGGGCAGAACATTGTTGAGCACATCACGGAAAAATACGGCTCGTCTGCTGAGGAGTCCCAGGCTAACCGTGCGCGGATTCGCGATATGGGGGCTGAGTTGGGATTTGCTTTTCGTACGGACGGGCAGAGCCGGATTTACAACACGTTTGATGCGCACCGGCTGTTGCATTGGGCGGGGTTGGAGGGGTTGCAGTACAACCTCAAGGAAGCGTTGTTCACGGCTTATTTCAGTGATGGGCGGGATCCGTCTGATCATGGGACTTTGGCGAGCATTGCTGATGGTGTGGGGCTGGATGGCAAGCGGGCTGCTGAGATTCTGGCTTCGGATGAGTATGCGGCTGAGGTGCGAGAGGAGGAGAAGCTGTGGGTTTCTCGGGGGGTGAGTTCGGTGCCTACTATTGTTTTTAACGGGCAGTATGCGGTCAGCGGTGGGCAACCGGTTGAAGCCTTTGTCGGGGCGATTCGGCAGATTATTCGGGAGGCGAAGGGGTGAGTTTTGGGTGGGGTTTTGAGTACATATCCGTTGCTGCGGTGATGGCTGATATCGGTTCCGCTCTTACAGCGGGTCACTTTTGGCAAACGCCCCAAAAGTAACCAAAAGGTCTTCGCCCCACCACTCG
>NZ_JAUTYR010000142.1:0-576 GCF_041946035.1 Pseudomonas sp. AMR01 | reverse complement strand
AAATGTGGCCCCTCTGGGCGCGCGAGATGCTCCCACTGTGTGAGCCACAGGTCCGCATATTTCCTCACTTCCTTACCGGACTTTGAGAGTCTCTCTGCATTGGCGATGCTATCAACCCAAACCGTTCTGGCCCCGAAAAGCTTACCACACCGAAGGGCAAAATAACCGGGTGCCGCTCCTGTTGTGATGATCACCTCAGGGCGGTGCCGCCATACAATAAAAAACATCTCAATAAATTGCCGAATAAGGAGAATTTTTTCAGAGAGATTGGCATCCGTAACCGCTTCAAATTCTGGAAGCGGGTTACCTTCCTTTTTCGCCAAAGATTTCACAATATCGGCCAGCCCTCCATCTGTGCTCACATAGACTACCTGTAGCCCATTCCATGTCTTACGCATGCGCAATAACTGGACCCAGTGCCCTCCACATGATGCTACAAGCATGATTTTTGGGGATGTGGCCATTCAAAAGTTCCTCAAAGTAGAGCTTCGTGAAAGTTTCTAAATTATTCCCCCCTAGCACAAGGATTTAAAATCAATCCTCTGAGAAATATTGTCACTCTCTATGTGATAGGTT
>NZ_JAUTYR010000141.1:0-576 GCF_041946035.1 Pseudomonas sp. AMR01 | reverse complement strand
AAAAAACAGCTAAAGTGCCCAAACAAAAGCCCGCAGCCAAAAAGGAAGGAGAATCCCTGGAAATTGGCGGAATTTCTGTGCCCATTAGCAATCTGGATAAAGTTTACTGGCCGGAGTCGGGGCTACGGAAATATGACCTTATCGAATATTACCTGCAGATTTCAGAAACTATACTTCCATTTCTTATTGACCGGCCGCAGAACCTGCACCGACATCCCAACGGAATTAATGAGGAAGGTTTTTACCAGAAGGATACCGCCGGAATTTTTCCGCATTGGCTGGAAACCATAAAGGTTCACTCGAAGTCGGGAGGAAAGGATATTGAATACCTGATGTGCCAGAATGAAGCAAGTCTCATTTATCTGGCGAACCTGGGATGTATAGAACTTAATCCCTGGAGCTCCCGGAAAGGCAATCTGGAAAATCCTGATTTCACCGTAATTGATATAGACCCTTCAGAAAAGACCACTTTTGAGCAGGTAATCGAAGTGGCGCTGGTGGCAAAAGAAGTGCTTGATAAAGCTAAAATAGAAGGATATGTAAAAACTTCAGGCTCCAGCAGCATGCATATTTATA
>NZ_JAUTYR010000140.1:0-578 GCF_041946035.1 Pseudomonas sp. AMR01 | reverse complement strand
GTCGCGCCTAGACCGCCCGGGGATACAGGCGGTTCAGAAGTAGAAATCGATAATGATCTACGTGTTCCAACATGCAAGACAACCTAAGCACTGGTATGGGCTTCGTCAATCTGGCTGAGAGGACTTCTTAGCCCGTGCTGTCTTGCTGAGCGAGATTGTGCGGAGGGATCGGTCGTTTTAACGTGGATCGGGCAGGCGCAGACTTTCTAGAATGGCTTGGTGGCGTTTGCCGGTTCCGCCAGAGCAATGATATGTTAGCCTTTTTAGACATTTGCGTGCGGACTGCGCAGGGTGCAAAGAATAAGGATTAGATGCGTGAGCTTAAAACTGCACTTCCGCCGGCTGATCCTGCCGCTGCTGACGATGACCGTTACCGTAGGTCTGGCGACCTTTCAGCGTGACCTGCCGGGGGCTTTTGCCGACAGTCAGAAAGTCACACTGTTCCTGAAGGCTTCTGTCTATCTTTCCAGCGCTTGGCTCGCGAGCCGGGTTTTGGCGATGATACTCGACCAAGCTGCGGGAAAGCGGCCCTATCCGCGCTTGCTGAAAGACCTGATCGCGGCGGCGCTTTTCACGAT
>NZ_JAUTYR010000139.1:0-578 GCF_041946035.1 Pseudomonas sp. AMR01 | reverse complement strand
CTTTTTCCACAGGGTAATCAAATCTTATGAACTGTGGTTTAATAGATTCTTTTTTTGAAACTGAAGCACTTTCATTGATTTCCAGCAATACGTAACAGCCACGGGGATCTCCATCTTTAGGCTTGCCTATGGAACCAAGATTGATGGCGTGCCGGTGGTATGGGTTTTGTTCGTCACCTGAATTCAATATGCGGTGATAGGGTTTGTGGGTATGACCAAAGCACATGATATCTGCTTCAGCGTCTTCCATGATACGCAGCAGGCTTTTCTCTGCCCGGTCTTCAAAAAGGTATTCATTGATCTTTCGGGGGCTTCCGTGTACCAGCAGCAAGTTGAGCTTTTCCTCCTTCAGCTGATATTCCACCCGTATATGCGCCGGAAGATTTCTTAAATAATCTCTGTTCCTGTCTGAAATTAATTCGTTGGTGAGAGAAATGGAAACAGCACCATTGGCTTTTTCCTCTTCAGTTTTATAGGCACAACCACATTCGTCGCTGTTCCTGCCAATTCCGAAGTCATAATTTCCTGCAATAGTCGGAATTCTTCTTTTCCTTATTTCGGCTCTTACTTCGTTAGGC
>NZ_JAUTYR010000138.1:0-579 GCF_041946035.1 Pseudomonas sp. AMR01 | reverse complement strand
CGAGCATGGCTTCAATGGGACTCTTCTTTTGTTTACCTATGGCGTCATATAAAAAATAGGCGCCGGCAAGCAGGGAAGCGCCTCTTTCGGCAGGACTAACATTTACATACAAGTGTCGTAATAAATTCCTCATGGGATCAGGTTTTCTGTTATTTAGCCTAATTTACTCATATTGAAGCCAAAGCTTAGTTTCAGTTTTGCTTAAATTGGGTTAAATTATTCTTAAATGCTGCGGAAACTGCAGACGCCGCAAAAAGGAGCAATGGCTGAAACCTTGAATTTTATTACTTTCGGTGTAAAACCAACCCATGAAGAAACGGATCTTGATCACCGGGGCGGCCGGCTTCCTAGGCTCTCACCTCTGCGATAAATTTATAAAAGAAGGATACCACGTGATAGGCATGGACAATCTTATCACCGGGGATAAACGCAATATTGAACATCTTTTTAAGCTGAAAGATTTTGAATTCTATCACCACGATGTCACAACTTTTGTGCATGTGCCGGGAGAGCTGGATTATATCCTGCATTTTGCTTCACCCGCCAGTCCCATTGATTATCTTAAGATCCCGATTCAAA
>NZ_JAUTYR010000137.1:0-580 GCF_041946035.1 Pseudomonas sp. AMR01 | reverse complement strand
CCCGGCCAGATAGACCGAAGCAATCAGGGCCTCAGCCTTCTTGGTGAGCCGCTGATAGCGCGGCAGCGCCTTCGAGCGCCATTCGGTAATTTTGCCGGTCTCATCGATGGCGCGGGCGCGTGGAACGCTCACCGTTTCCGCGCCGAAGGTGCCGACAAGCTGACGCTCGCGATGACCGTGTCGGTAGCCCGTAGGTTTATTGGAGCCCCGATCATAACGGCAGCGCCCCAGAAACGCGTCCAGCTCCTCTTCGAAGACCGCTTCGATCGTGGCACGGATATTCTCTCGTAGCCGATCCTCGATCGGATCGTAGCCCGCTTCATTGGCCAGTAGCGAAAGCGCGGCAATATCGGTATTGTTCTTCATGGTGTGATCTCCCTGGCGGTTGCTGCCGCCGGTTGGGTGCGTTCAAGTTCACCCGGAGATTACGCCACCTTCAAATTTCCACCACCTTCGCGACACGACCTGGACTTCCATCTCTCGGACAGTCTTGTTGCTGGTCACGCTGTCATCCCCTGTCACGGCGACACTCCCTCCTTCGAGCATCAATCTACGCCAACGATACAACAGATTGGGGGCC
>NZ_JAUTYR010000031.1:0-57357 GCF_041946035.1 Pseudomonas sp. AMR01 | reverse complement strand
GCATTCATCCTCATTGGGGCCGCTTCGCAGCCCAACGCGGGGCAAGCCCGCTCGCCACAGGGGTGCGAAGCAGCCCTAAAACCAGGCGCTGCGGAGTATCTGATATACGGCATTCATCCTCATTGGGGCCGCTTCGCAGCCCAACGCGGGGCAAGCCCGCTCGCCACAGGGGTGCGAAGCAGCCCTGAAATCAGGCGCTGCGGAGTATCTGATACACGGCATTCATCCTCATTGGGGCCGCTTCGCGGCCCAACGCGGGGCAAGCCCGCTCGCCACAGGGATGTCGGGGGGGGGGGGCGTCACCTTTGGGGAGGTAGGTAGAGGCTTAAACCATCAACCCCAACGTCTTGGCCTTGGCCACCGCTTGAGTTCTTCGCTCCACACCGAGCTTGCTGTGGATACGCCGCGCGTGCGTCTTGACGGTGTGCAGGGAAATAAACAGCCGGTCAGCGATTTCCAGGTTGGAATTACCAGACGCGATCAACTGCAGCACTTCCAGCTCCCGATGGCTCAAGGGGTTTTGCGCCACGCCCGTGGGCGACGCCTGGGGTTCCAGGCCCAGCTCACTCAATAGCCCAGGCGAGCGCAAACGCAATTCTCGAACGGCTTGCTGAACCTGGCAACGCGCCGCCAGTTGCAGGCCGGTTTGCAGAGCGCGACGCGCCAAACCCACATCCCCCAACTGCCAGGCAACTTCCCCCAGCACCAACTGCAACTCGGTTTCCAGGCATAGCATGCCGCGCTGTTGGGTGGCCTCAAGCAAGGCCGTGAGCCGCGCGATGGGCTGATCGGCACAGCCCAGTTTGACTTCAGCCAATACCAGCAGGTATTCCAGGCGCGGGATCAATTCCAGGGTGGCCGGCGGCGCCTGCCGCGCCTGCGGCCCGCGAAAGTGACGCAGCACCCGGCGCACCGCTTCCACAGTCAGCTCGGCGCGACCTTGTTGCAGCCAAAAATGCCCGCTGATCAACAGCAACACCGCGCGGTACACCGTGTCCGGCACATGGCGTTGCTGCATCAGTCGCTCGGCTTCGCGCAGTTGGATAAACGCCTGCGCATAGTCGCCGTGGTTGGCGGCCAACAGCGCCAGCCCAAGAAAACCGTACAGCACGCGTTTGTCCTGGCTATGCAGGCACATCTTCAAGCCCGCATCGAAGCATTCGGCGGCCAGCGTGTCCTGCCCCTGACGCAACGCCAGGTGCCCGCGCCGCAGGGCGATCCGCCCCATCAACGGCCCGGCCTTGAGGCGCTGTTGCTCGAGCATCGCCTGCAGGTTTTCCAACAGGCTTTGCGCGCGATACGGCGCACCGCGTTGCTCCAGCAATTGTGCGTGGTCCAGCTCAAGCAAGGCTTCCAGCACCAGCGAGCCATGGGCACGGGCCAGGCACAGGGCTTCGCGGTTTAAAGCCTGGGCCACGTCCAACTCGCCGCGCAGCAAGGCTTGCTGGGTCAGGCCCGACAGGCACATCAGCCGCGACGTCCAGGCGCTGTCGGGCAAGGCTTGCAACGCCTCCAGAAAATGCGCGCGGGAGCGTTCGGCATCGCCGCCCAAATGCAGCAACCAGCCCCACAACGCCTGCCAGCGCGCCAACAGATGCCGCTGTTGCGCCGCCGTCGATTGCGGGGCGAACCGGGCCAGTTGATCGATACACACCGCCGCCTGCTCGAAGCGCCCGGCAAACAACAAGGCCGCCGTCACCAGCCCAACCAGTTGCGCCGAGCCGAGCATCAATTCGTCGCCGTGCTCCTCGTGCAGGCGCAACAACAGCACGGCGTTTTGCTGGCGAAACACATCCTCGAAACTGAAGTGCTGCAACAGGCTCACCGCCACTTCGTACTCTTCGGCGAGCAGCGCCTGTTCAAACGCTGCCTGCCAGTCACGCTCGGCGGTGAACCACTGGCATGCACGCCGATGCCATGACCGTTTGGCCGGCCAGGGTTCATCGCGCAGCAACCGCGCCAGCGGTGGGAAAACCTGTAACCACTCGCTGGTGTCTTCCCACGGCTGGATAAACGCGCCGAGCGCCTGTAAATCGCGCAGGTATTGATCACCGTCGCCAGCCCCAAACAGGTGCTCACACAGGCTCACGTTGAAACGCGGCAGATGGGCCAGCACGCGCCAGGCGTCGGCCAGTTCCGCCGGCAAGGTACCGAGCAGCTCGTGTTGCAGATAATCGAGCAAGGTCTTGTCGGGGTGGCCGTCGCCGAGCATCGCGATGCGCACACCCGCGCACCAACCGGCGCTGAACTGCATGACGCTGTCGACGGTTTGCCCAGGGCTCAGCAGCTGTTGAATGTGCGCCGGGCTGAATGACAATTCGCTGCACTCCAGCAACTCATCGTCGAGCAACAGGCGCGGCCAATTGCACAGCGGTCGTCGTCGCGCGCCCAGCCACCAGGTCAGCGCGGGACTGGCGGTGGTGAGCAAACGGTCGAGCAAGGCGTCCAGCTCGGGGGCGGGCTGGCGGCAGAAATCATCGAGAAACACCCAGGCCGTGGCTTGCCAGCGGCTAAGGTCGAGCAGCAATGTGGCTTCATCCACAAAGGGCAGGCTCAGGTGGTGCGCCAAGCGCTGGCAGAAATCAGCCGGGCTGAGCGTGCCGCCATTGAGGGGCAGCCAATACACCGGGCAGCCGGCCGGCGCCTGCAACGCACACTCGGCGAGCAAGGCGCTCTTGCCACTGCCGCCCGGCGCACACAGCAACCTCACCCTGGCGGGCGCGGCGAGCAACGGCTCGGTCAGATGGGGGCGCAACACATGGTGGGCGGACAGCCGAGGCATGAATCCAGGACGATCCAGGAGGGGTGTCATGGCGGTCATTGCTGCATCCTGCTTTTTTATTGTTATGCAACCTGATGCCTACCCTAGTCCTGTGGTTGGCGGTTGTTGAAGAAGTATTCAGCGCAATGATTGAAAGGCATGCACAAAACTAAATGTGGGAGCCAGCTCCCACACAAGCCAGCTCCCACAGGTTGATTGCATTTCAAATGAAGATCAGCGAACGCCCTCGGACCTCAGCGCCGCAGGAGTGTAATCCGCCGCCTTTGCCGCAAAGCCAAACACGAAACTGTGCTTCTCCTCGTTCTTCATCCCCAGCGCGATGTAGCGCCCGGCGATGATGTCGTACAGCGTTTCCACGGTGTACGCCGGCACTTGATGGTCGTAGTAAAACTGCGCATGGCCCTCAGCGATGCGCCACAGTTGGCCACGGCCGTCGTAGTGATCCACCAGCGCAACCTGCCAGCTGTCTTCGTCGATGTACATGTGGCGCTTGGCGTAGATATGCCGCTCGCTCGGTTTCACGGTGCCTACCACTTCCCACACGCGGTGCAGCTCATAGCGGGTGAGGTCCTGGTTGATATGCCCGGCCTTGATGATGTCGTCGTATTTGAGCGTCGGCGAGTCGAGCTTGTAGCTGTTGTAGGGGATGTACATCTCCTTCTTGCCCACCAGTTTCCAGTCGTAACGGTCGGGGGCGCCGGAGAACATGTCGAAGTTATCGGTGGTGCGCAGGCCGTCCGAGGCGGTGCCCGGCCCGTCATACGACACTTGCGGCGCGCGGCGCACACGGCGCTGGCCGGCGTTGTAGATCCACGCCAGGCGCGGCTCCTTCACCTGGTCCAGGGTTTCGTGCACCAGCAGCACGTTGCCCGCCAAGCGTGCCGGCGCGGTAACCGATTGCTTGAAGAAACTCAGCACGTTGGCCGCCTTGGCCGGGTCGATATCCGGGATGGCCTGGGGCACCGCCACTTCTTCCTCAAAGCGGATTGGCGTGTAGCTGCCGTTGGTCTGCGGGGTGGCCTGGATGATGATGCGGCGCAGGTTGCCGCCGTGATAGCGGGTGATGTGGTTCCACAGCACCTCCACGCCAGTTTTCGGAATCGGAAACGCGTAGTAACGGTTGCCGGTGAAGTTTTCCAGGCCGTTGCCGTCGTTGATGGTTTTGACGTTCAGCGCGCTGCGCTTGATCGACTCGTAGATGTCCGGCGGCAGGTTGACCGTGCGGTGGCTCGGGTACACCGGGATCTTGTAGGTTTCGGGGTAGCGTTTGAACATCGCCACCTGGCCGTCGGAGAGCTTGTCCTTGTACTTGTCGACCGTGGCGGCGGTGATTACGAACAGCGGTTTCTCATTGGCGAACGGGTCGGCGAGGAAGCCCTTGCTGTCCACGGCGCCGGCGTTTTTCGGGATACCGCCGGTCCAGGCCGGGATCGAGCCGTCGGCGTTGCCGGCTTTTTCGGCGCCGACCGGGGTCAAGGTGGTACCGAGCTTGGCAGCCTCTTCGGGTGAGACCGCCGCCATTACCTGAGCGGCGAGCAAGCTCAGGGCCATCACTGCAAATAGCTTACGCATAGATTCTTGTCCTTGTTTAAGCCAGATCAGAAGTTCACGCCGAAGCTGAGGGCGAGGAAGTCGCGGTCGGTCAGGGTGTTGTAGTCGCCGCCAAAAAAGTCGGTGTAGCTCAGGCTCGCGGTGTAGGTGTTGCGGTAGTCCGCGTCCACACCGACGCTGATGGCCTTGGAGCCCTCGTTGAAAATGCCGTTGGGGCCATAGCCGCTGACGTCATGGGACCATGACAGGTTGGGCTTGAGGTTCACCCCGGCAAACACGTTGTTGTAGTCAAGGATGGCCCGGGCGCGATAACCCCAGGAGTTGGCCGTGACGAAACCGTCGGTATCGCCCTGAAACCCGTAGGCGCCGTACACCGAGTCGCGGCCGTAGCGCAGTTGGGATTTGTCTTCCAGCCCACCGACGTGCACGAACGCCGCCTCGCCCACCAACGTCAGGCGTGAGGCGCCCAGGACCTGGTCGAAGAATTGGGTCATGGTGCTCTGGATCTGGGTGATTTCCTTGCGGCGGTAACCGGCGTTATCCGAGCCGAACGAACTGCGGATTGGCGAGGCGGTGTTGCCGGAGATCGGGTTGACCAGCGCCAGAGTCAGGTCGGTGGTGTTGAGCTGCACCGGCGCATTCGGCCGATAGCTGATTTCGCCGGTCCATGCCGTACCGGTAGGCAAGGTGGTGGAGAAGCTCGCGCCGTACAGGCGAATGTCTTCCGGGTAATCGAGGTAGTACTGGCCACGCCCGAGCATGGTGCTTTGAGCCAGGCCTGCGCCGGAGCCGGGCGCGATGGCATTGGCGGTGGCGGCAATACGCCCGATGGTGGCCAGGCTGGTGTTGGCGGTGAGGGTGCCCACGGTGGGCGTGCGGCTGTGGTAATTCATGAAGTACAGGCCGTACTCGGTGTCATCGCCGAGCCAGCGCAAGGCCGCGCCGAACTGGCCGCCATCGCGCGCGTCGCGGTCCTTGGCACGCTGCACCACCACGCCTTCACGGGTGACCTGAAAGCCCTGGCCGAAGGCGGCTGCCACCGGTTGCAGCGGCGCAATCGCCGGGCTGCCGACGGTGTAGTTGTCGTTGCAGCCGTGGGCAGCCACATCGCCACCAAAAAAGGTGCCGCAGTTATCCAGTACGGTGTTTTCCCAGTTCAGTTGGTAGAACCCTTCAACGGATAACTGGTTGGTCAGACTTTGGGAAGCGAACAGCATGTTGACCGGAATCAGGCCTTCCTTGATTTCGGCGCCCGGGCGGCGAAACGCGGAGACGTCGATGGGGTTGATGCTGTTGATCGAGTTACCGATAAACGTACTCTCACCCCAGCTCACCACCTGCTTGCCCACGCGCACGTTGCCCGGCTGGTCGCCGATGGAATAGTTGTGATAGACGAAGGCGTCGAGCAGCTCGTAGCCGGACGAGCGCGCGCCCTCGTCGCGGTGGTTATTGCTGATTTGTTTGAATTCGCGGTCTTCGTCCTGCAA
Organism: Pseudomonas sp. AMR01; assembly: GCF_041946035.1. Taxonomy (NCBI): domain Bacteria; kingdom Pseudomonadati; phylum Pseudomonadota; class Gammaproteobacteria; order Pseudomonadales; family Pseudomonadaceae; genus Pseudomonas; species Pseudomonas sp. AMR01. Next base: position 51,537 of record NZ_JAUTYR010000031.1, on the reverse strand, counting down.
CTCGAAGTCGTACCAGTACTTGCCGCGCACAAACACGCCGCTGTCGCCGTACTTGAGCTCCAGGTCGTGAATGCCTTTGAAGATTTTCGAGAAGGTCTCACCCTTCTTGAAGTTCAACCGCCCGTCATCCCCGGTGGACGCCTGCCCCGTGCCGCCGTTGGGAGTGCCCACCAACTTCTTGTCGGCATCGCGCATGCCCCAACTGGCGCCGACCGACAGCGAAGAATCGAATTGCCCTTCGATCTCGCCAATGTTGAACGACACAGCCTGCGCCTGGGCACAGCACCCCAGCGCAACCGCCGCAGCGAGCGCCTGTGGCGTGAAGATGGCGCGCATTGTTGTTTTTGTCATGCGTCTTCCCCGGTGAGTGACAGAAGGCCCCACCCTACTGCCGCCTTTCGGGAGGGATAAGCGCACCAAGGAGGTATTCGTGTTGTCGCTCGAAAGGATTAACAGGCCCTCTGGCCGGGGTTTGGGCGGGGCCATGGACCGGATAGATGAACCGGTATCAGGAGAATGGATAGCGCGCGCATGACCGCGCGCTGCCACGCCGTGCACGGGAACGATCGTTACGAATTGCGTAATAGTCCTTGTCCTGAACTGCTATTACTCATTTTGTTACAAGCGGATATTCTTGCCGGGCTTTCAGGGCAAATGGCCCGCTGGCACAACTGCCGGAAAAGTCTGATTCCAATAGATTGATCCATTTTTCAATCTATTACCGCTGTTCACTGACGTTGATTTGTCGCTCCTTGATCCAACGTCTTACTTCGGCCGCTGCCTTTGCAGCGGCCTTTTTTATGCCTGAAATAAAACGGGGCGCCATCAGCGCCCCGTGGGATTCAACATCGTTCAAGCAACGATCAAAAGCTGAATTTCTGCAAGTTGGCCATCATCTCCTTCAACGCTTCGATGGTGTCCTTGGGGTGAGCCGCGCCTTCAAAATCGCAAATCTGCGCCCAATGCGCCGCCACGTCATCCGGCGAGAAGCCCGCCTCAGGGTCAAACCCCACACCGAGGCTGCGTTCCCAGCGAGTCTTGCCGATCCAGCCACCGCCCACTTCAAACAGCCCTGAAGTTTCCTGGCAGGCTTCGCTGCCCAGGAACACCACCAGCGGGCTGACCAGTTCCGGCTTGAGGCGTTCGAACACTTGCGGCGGGATCAGGCCTTCGGTCATGCGCGTGCCGCCAGTGGGGGCAATGGCGTTGACCAGGATGTTGTTCTTGCGCCCTTCCAACGCCAGGGTGCGGGTTAAACCATACAGGCCAAGCTTGGCCATGCCGTAGTTGGACTGGCCGAAGTTGCCGTAGATGCCAGAGGTGGACGCGGTAAAAATCACCCGGCCATAACCCTGCTCGCGCAGGTGTGGCCAGGCAGCGCGGGTGACTTTGTACGCGCCTTCGACATGCACCCGGTAAACCAGGTCCCAGTCACCGTCTTCCATTTTGTGGAAGGTCTTGTCGCGCAGGATGCCGGCGTTGTTGACCACAACGTCGATGCGGCCGAACACGTCGAGGGCGTTCTGCACGATCTTGTCACCGTCGGTGACGGAATCGTGGTTGGCTTCGGCAATGCCGCCTGCCTCACGGATTTCAGCCACTACGCGGTCAGCCGCCGAGGCATTGGCGCCCTCGCCCTGGGTAGAACCGCCAAGGTCGTTGACCAGCACTTTGGCCCCGTGCCTGGCGAACAGCAGCGCATGGGCCCGGCCCAACCCGCCGCCGGCACCGGTGACGATCACGACCTTATCCTTGAACTGCACTGACTCACTCATACCGAACTCCGCTGGCGACAATGGGAATGGGGTGAGTGTCAGGCACACAGGCGCTGGTCACAATAAAGTCGGCCGAGGCTGAATGGTGCTTGATAAGGCAGCGGGATGATTGGGTGGGGGCCGCAATCAGGCATCACAAATACGCCAACTCCCTCACAGGCCCCGCGATCCGCTCGCGAAACGCCAGGTAATGCTTGAGCACCAGCACCGGCGCTTCAATCTGCGGGTAGTGGCCGATGTTCGCCAGCAATACCGTATCGGGATGCGGCACCAGCTCGTGATAACGCTCAACCATGTGCGCACCGGAGATCGGATCAACCTCGCCATCGATCACCCGCAACGGCACTTCGCCGCGCTGCATGGCGGCCACCCAGCGCTCACGCATCTGCCGGCGCTGAGGGATGTAGTTGATGAGTTTATGCAGGATGCGCGTCCCGTCGTTGCAGTTGATCAAACTCCAGAAATCATCCAGCGCGCTCTCGCTGGGCCGCGTATTCGGGCCGAAAATCTGGCTGAAGCTGTCCGATAACGCACTACGCCTGAAGGCGCGTCCGATCATCCAGCCCAGCGGGCTGAGCAACAGTTTTTGCACCAGCACCGAACGATGGGTTTCCGGAAACAGCCCCCCGTTAAGGAACACACAGCTGGCCATTTGAAAGCGGCCCTCGTAATGACGCGCCAACAATTCCTGAGCCACGCTGTCGCCGTAGTCATGGGCCAACACATGCACCGGTTGCTCCACGCGCAGGTGCTCGAGCAGCGCCTGCTGCAGGTCGGCCTGTTCCAGCAGGCAATAGTCGTGATCCACCGGCTTGGCCGACTCGCCGAAACCGAGCATGTCGCAGGCGATCACCAGGTTGCGCTGGGCCAGGGGTTGCCACAGGTAATGCCAGTCCCAGCTGGCCGTGGGGAAGCCATGGATCAACAGCAGCGGCTCGCCCTGCCCGGCCACCCAGTAACGAATGGTGCGACCACGAAAGACGAACGCCTGGCTGCGTTTGCGCCAGGCTCTGAGCGGAATTTCGGCGAGTGGCATCAGCTTTTATACCCGGGGTCTTGGCTGTCCAATTTACGCAGCAACGCCGGCCAGGCCAGCGCGCCTCCCATACCTTGAGCGCTCTTTGTGACAGCAGCCACCATTGCCCTGGCGCCGGCGAGAATCTGCGGCTCGATGGCGATCAACGCTGCCCCACCGTTCTGCGCCAGTACCTGGATATCGCAGGTGCGCTGGAAGGTGAACATCATCAGGAAGGTATCGGCGATGGTGCCGCCACAGGTCAACAGCCCGTGGTTGTGCAGCATCAGGAAATTGTTGTCGCCAAGGTCCGCCTGCAGGCGCGCCTTTTCTTCAGGGTTCAGCGCCACACCTTCGTAGGCGTGATACGCCAGGCTCGACAAGACAAAAATGGATTGCTGACTGATGGGCAGTACGCCCTGCTTCTGCGCGGAAACAGCGACGCCGGACGCCGTGTGGGTGTGGATGACGCACGTCACGTCGTGGCGCACTTCATGGATAGCGCTGTGGATGGTGTAGCCCGCCGGGTTGATCTCGTAGGGGCTGTCCATCAGTTTGTTGCCGGCCTGATCGACCTTGACCAGGCTCGATGCGGTTATCTCGTGAAACATCAGCCCGTAGGGGTTGATCAGGAAATCATCGGTGCCCGGCACCTTGGCCGAGATGTGCGTGAAGATCAGGTCGTCCCAGCCGTGCAACGCCACCAGGCGATAGCACGCGGCGAGGTCGACACGCGCTTGCCACTCGGCAGCGCTGACCTGATCTTTGACATTCTGTGACAACAGGATGGGGGCTAGACTCACGGCAACGACCTCCTTGGTGCTCGTTCTTATTGTTTTTTTGAGTGAGGGGTCAGTCTAGACAGGCGCCGTCACGCAAAGTAGTCGCCTTCGCAGCCAGCTTGATGACTGAGCGAGTCATCCATGAGCGTAGTCCATATAACGTCAGAGAAGCGCCGCCAATAAAGGCGCGGCGTGCCAGCGGCGTACGCAAGTGCAGCCACTTGAGCAACACGCTGCCCAGCATGGCTGGCATTGCTGCGCGAGTTTCCGGTCAACCGCGCAGTGCAGTAACCAGTTCAGCCAGCCACGGCTCGGCGTCGGACTCCGGGGTGACGCTTTCGCTGGCGTCCAGGCGCAGCATCGGCAGCACTTCACGCACGCCCAGCTCACCGAATAGTTCGCGCATCTGTTCGCCACCGCCACAGAAGGTGTCGCCGTAGCTCGCATCGCCCAGGCCGATCACGGCGCCCGGCAGGCCACGCCAGGCGGCGGGCAACTGGTCGCGAATCGTCGAATAAAGCGGTTGCAGGTTGTCAGGCAGCTCGCCCATGCCGGTGGTCGACGTCACCGCCAGAAATGCCTCTGGGGCGAAGGCATGCACATCAGCCAGGGTAGCGCGAGGGTTGTGCCAGGCTTCAAAACCGGCCGCGTTGAGGATACCGGCGGCGTGGCGGGCGACTTCTTCAGCCGTGCCGTAGACCGAGCCGGAAAGGATGGCGACTTTCATCAATCTGATCCTGTGGTTGAGCGAAAGCGTGGGATATTAGCAGCTGACGCAAATATTTCAGCGCGCTCGGCGCAACATTCAATAGTTGCCATACACTCCAAGCGCCGACACATGCAATGGACCGCTTTATGATTAACGCCACGCTGATGCAAATCGTCATTAACGCTTCCAACGACGGCATCGTCGTCGCCGAACGAGAAGGCCGGGACAAGCCGGTGATCTACGTCAACCCAGCCTTCGAGCGAATGACCGGTTACACCCTCGACGACATCCTGTATCAGGACTGCCGTTTTCTGCAGTCCGGTGATCGCGACCAGGTCGCTTTGAACGCCATTCGTGAAGCCCTCGACAAGGGCGGTTCCTGCCGGCAAACCCTGCGTAATTACCGCAAGGACGGCACGCACTTCTGGAACGAACTGTCGCTTTCGACGGTTTATAACGAGGCTGACAAGCAGACGTACTTCGTCGGCGTGCAAAAAGACGTCACCACACAGGTGAAGGCTCAACAGCGCGTGGCCCAGCTGGAAGCCCAGGTGGCGGAGCTGCAAGAGCAACTGGCAGCCCTGCAAGCGGCGAGCGCGATTAACAAGTTGTAGAAAATTCGGCCTTTACAGCGATAATGGCTTTTTAACGCCCACAGCCTTGAGCTACGTCAATGCACCGCGACACTCTCTTGACACAGGACGAACTGGATTTCATCCAGGACATGCAGCACAACCCGCAGCTTAACGTGCGGGATGCGTGGTCGAGCCTGACCGTCAACGGCGGTGCACAGATTCGCGATTTGCTCACCCGGCTCGCCGCTCACGACCACGTCACTATTCAAGCCCAGTTCGACAACCAGCAGCTCACCTTCCCGTTGCATTTGGTGGAAGACGAGTTTCATGCGGTGCATTTGCGGTTGGGCGTGCCGAGCATTTTCGAAGACGGGCCGATGATTCGGCCCTGGCGCCTGGTGCTGGAAACGCCGGTGGCTCTGGAGAACGTCAGGGGCAACCCGACGGCGCTGTGGGTGCATGAGGTGTCATTCAAGGGCGTGCTGATCGAGATTCGCGGCCGGATCAAGGCACCACAAACCTTTTCCCTGTGGTTTAGCCCGTCCGGGTACGAGCGCATTGCGCTGCGCGGCACACTGGAGCGGGAAACTGCGCGGGGTTTGTTTGCCTACCGCCTGAGCCAAAGTGATGCCGATGAAATCGAGCGCTTGCGCCAGTTCATCCTGCACCAGCATCGTTTGGTGCACCCGCACGTCCATGCCTGAAATCAGGTATCCAGTTGGCCATTCAGAAATTGCTGCAAACGGTGCTGCATTAACCGCGCGTCGTTGCCCAGGCAGCCAATTGATGACCCCGCCAGGCTGTCTTCTGCCAGGTCCGACGCATCCCCAGCCAGCAGTAACGGGCAATCCAGTGTTATTGCCAGACGCTTGAGCCGCGTCGGCAACTCGCTGACGGGGGCTCGATTGGAAAACAGCACAAGCGCTTGCGGCCGTGTCTTCTCACAGACCAGCGTCAACTCATCGAACGGCTGGCCAACCCCTAACACTTTGACGGCGAGCTTTTCGCTGCCGATCAATAAACCCGCAACCAGTAATTCCAGCTCACGGCACTCCCCGGCGATGGCAGCCAACAACACCCGCGGTGCCGCCGAAGCACAGGCCATTTGCAGACGATAGGCGGTGCGCGAGCGCAGGAAGTTGTCGAAGAACAGCCACTCGCTGGCCTGACCGAAGCCGCCGTGATGGCGCAACAGTTGCTGCCACAGCGGCATGAGGATGTCTTGAAACACCACGGCCGTTGAGTACGCAGAGAAAATCTGGCCGTACAACCGGTCGAGCTGGCGGTCATCGAATGCGTTGATCGCCAGGCGCAATTGCGTTTGCCACTGCTGCCACTCCAGTTCGGTATCAATACGCGAGGACGTGGGCGATTCGCTGTGCAATTCATCACGTGCGAGGATCTTGCCCACCTTGCTCACCGACACGCCGCGCTCGATCCAGTCGAGAACACGGTGCACGGTGTCGATATCGGCGCTTGAATACAGCCGATGCCCACTTTCGGTGCGCGTGGGCTGAATGAGTCCATAACGGCGCTCCCAGGCACGCAATGTCACGGGGTTGACGCCGGTCAGACGTGAAACCTCGCGAATAGGAAAGAGCTGTTCAGCGTCGAAGACACTGTCATGCGTCTTTTCACGCCGGGGAGCAATAATTTCGGCCATCAGAGATCGGATACGCTGGAGTCGGAGTGGGTGCTATTTAGCGCAGTTTCCGGCCTTCCATTCAAGGCCCAACGCCAATCGACGGATGCCGCTGGCGTATTTTGTCAAAACAGGAATAATCCTTGCCTGTCTTTTCCACGTCGCTGCAACACCCCGCAGCGTCGTTCGTGCGCCACCTACCCGGTTCAGCGCACCCGTCTTATATGGAGATACACAATGTCTACCTCCCCCGTCACTTTGATGGTTGCGCGCCGCGTGGCAAAAGGGCGCTACGAAGAACTGATGGCCTGGCTGCGCGAAGGCGAGCAATTGGCCACTGACTTCCCCGGCTATTTGGGTTCCGGTGTGCTGGCTCCGCCGCCCCATGACGATGAATTTCAGATTATTTTCCGTTTCGCCGACGAAAAAACCCTGCATGCCTGGGAGTTCTCCGCCTCGCGCAGTGCCTGGTTGAGCCGTGGCAGCGAGTTGTTTGCCGACCCGTCCGAGCACCGCGTCAGTGGCATCGATGGCTGGTTTGGCGCAGCAGGCGTACGCCCACCGCGCTGGAAGCAGGCGGTGGCAATCTGGCTGGCGTTTTTCCCGGTGTCGCTGCTGTTCAACTTCGGTCTGGGTTCATTGCTCAACGAACTGGACCTGTTCAGCCGCGTACTGGTGAGCACACTGGCACTCACGCCGCTGATGGTTTACTGCTTCATCCCGCTGTCCACGCACCTGTTGGCGAGCTGGCTGCACCCTGCGCCACCACCGGCCAAGGTTACCGAAGCCGCCGCTTGAGTACAGGGCCGCATGTCGCTGGTATAGTTTCCACCTGCCAGCGACGTGAGCCTCCCATGACTGCAACAGACGCCCCGATCCTGATCACCGGTGCCGGCCAGCGTGTCGGCCTGCACTGCGCCGAGCGCTTGCTCGACGAGGGCCACTCGGTGATTTTCAGCTACCGCAGCGAGCGCCCAGGCGTTGAAGCCCTGCGCAAGCGTGGCGCGGTCGGCGTGTTTGCCGACTTCTCCAGCGAAGCGGGAATTCTCGCGTTCATTGCAACGCTTAAAACCCGGACCGACAGCCTGCGCGCGATTATCCACAATGCCTCGGCGTGGGTCGCAGAAACGCCGGGCGACGAAAGCCGTGCGTTCACTGACATGTTCAGCGTGCATATGCTTGCGCCTTACCTGATCAACCTGCATTGTTCACCCTTGCTGCAACGCTCAACACCCGCCGATATCGTGCATATCAGCGACGACGTGGTGCGCAAGGGCAGCCGCCAGCACATTGCCTACTGCGCCACCAAGGCCGGGCTCGACAGCCTCACGTTATCGTTTGCTGCGCAATTCGCGCCGTTGATCAAGGTCAACGGCATTGCACCGGCGATGGTGATGTTTAATGAAGGCGATGACGCGGCTTACCGCGCCAACGTCCTGGCCAAGGCGGCACTGGGCATCGAGCCCGGGCCCGAGGTGATCTACCAGAGCGTGCGTTACCTGCTGGACACCCCCTATGTCACCGGTACCACCCTGACCGTTAACGGCGGGCGGCATATCAAGTAAGCCGTTTGTGAGGATGTTGTATGACCTTGACCCTGCCCCAACACTACCGCGAAATCCTCAAGGGCCTGGGCGAAGACCCGGAACGCGAAGGCCTGCTCGACACTCCCAAGCGTGCTGCCAAAGCCATGCAATACCTGTGTCATGGCTACGAGCAAAACCTGGATGAAATCGTCAACGGCGCGCTGTTTGCGTCCGACAATGACGAGATGGTGATCCTCAAGGACATCGAACTGTATTCGCTGTGCGAGCACCACTTGCTGCCCTTTATCGGCAAGGCCCACGTGGCCTATATTCCGACCGGCAAAGTGCTGGGCCTGTCGAAGCTGGCGCGCATTGTCGACATGTACGCGCGGCGCCTGCAGATCCAGGAAAACCTCACGCGGCAGATCGCCGACGCGATCCAGCAGGTCACCCAGGCCGATGGCGTCGCGGTGGTGATCGAAGCCAGGCACATGTGCATGATGATGCGCGGTGTGGAAAAACAGAATTCAACCATGAACACCTCGGTGATGCTCGGCGCGTTCCGCGAGTCGAACACCACGCGCATGGAGTTCCTGCAACTGATCGGACGGAGCAAGTAGCAATGCCACAACTTCAACCAGGCATGGCGCGCATCCGGGTCAAGGACCTGTGCCTGCGCACCTTTATCGGCATCAACGAAGACGAAATCCTCAACAAACAGGATGTGCTGATCAACCTGACCATCCTGTATGCCGCCCAGGAAGCCGTGCGCGACAACGATATCGACCACGCGCTGAACTATCGCACCATCACCAAGGCGATCATTGCTCACGTCGAAGGCAACCGCTTCGCCCTGCTGGAGCGCCTGACCCAGGAATTGCTCGACCTGGTGATGAGCAATGAGTCGGTGCTGTACGCCGAAGTCGAAGTGGACAAACCCCACGCGCTGCGCTTTGCCGAGTCGGTTTCGATTACCCTGGCGGCCAGCCGCTAACCCCGAATTTTCAGTGAGCCTTATGAACGATCAACAACGCCTCGAACTCGAAGCCGCCGCCTTCCGCCGACTGGTGGCGCACCTGGACAGTCGCAAGGACGTGCAGAACATCGACTTGATGAACCTCTCCGGTTTCTGCCGTAACTGCCTGTCCAAGTGGTACAAGGCCGAGGCCGACCAACGCCAGATCGAACTGAGCCTCGATGACGCCCGTGAAGTGGTGTACGGCATGCCGTACGCCGAGTGGAAAGCTCAATACCAGAAAGAAGCCAGCGCCGACCAACAGGCGGCGTTTGCCAAAGGAAAAACCCATGACTGATTTGAATGCCCTGCGTGCCAGCCTCAACAGCGGCGAACATGTTTTTGCTGACACACTGGCTTTTGTGGCCGCAGGTTACGACTACCAGCCGCAAGCCTTCACCAACGGCGACGTGGAAAATGCTGCCGGGCAGAACGAAGGCTCGTGCAAGACCCTGGGCCTAGCCCTGCTGGAGGGTTTGAGCGATCAGGAAGCGTTGCTGGCGTTTGGTGAGCATTACCGTTCTGTCGTGGCAACGCCGGAAGGTACTGACCACGCGAATATCCGCGCGCTGATTGCGCATGGTTTGGCCGGTGTGAAATTCACTGCACAACCCCTGACCCGAAAATCCTGAGTCAAACACACATCAAAATGTGGGAGCGGGCTTGCTCGCGAAGGCGGTTGATCAGTCGACTTATTCAGTGACTGACACTCAGCATTCGCGAGCAAGCCCGCTCCCACATTTGATCTGTGTTGGTCATCAAATCCCACACATAAAAAAACCGGCCTCTCAGCCGGTTTTTTTATTTCAACGGTTTAGAACGAAGCGTCCTTCAACCCGTCGAGGTAACGCTCGGCGTCCAGTGCCGCCATGCAACCGGCGCCGGCCGAGGTGATGGCCTGGCGGTACACGTGGTCAGCCACGTCACCGGCAGCAAAAATACCTTCGATGTTGGTCGCAGTCGCGTTGCCTTCACGGCCGCCCTGCACCACCAGATAACCGTCTTTGGCTTCCAGCACGCCCTCGAACAGCGAGGTGTTCGGGGTGTGGCCGATGGCGATGAACACGCCATCAACGGTAAGCTCGTCGAAGCTGCCATCGTTGTTTTTCAGGCGAGCACCGGTCACGCCCATGTTGTCGCCCAGGACTTCGTCCAGGGTGGCATTGAGCTTGAGGATGATCTTGCCTTCAGCGACACGGGCGTGCAGCTTGTCGATCAGGATTTTCTCGGCGCGGAAGGTTTCGCGGCGGTGAACCAGGGTCACGGTGCTGGCGATGTTGGCCAGATACAGCGCCTCTTCTACGGCCGTGTTGCCGCCACCGACTACAGCGACGGGCTTGTTGCGATAGAAGAAACCGTCGCAGGTCGCGCAGGCGGAAACGCCTTTGCCCATGAACGCTTCTTCCGACGGCAGGCCCAGGTAACGGGCGCTGGCGCCAGTGGCGATGATCAGCGCGTCACAGGTGTAGACGCCGCTGTCGCCGGTCAGGCTGTAAGGCTTCTTGGAGAAATCGACCTTGTTGATGTGGTCAAAGACGATCTCGGTCTCAAAGCGCTCGGCGTGTTCTTTCATGCGCTCCATCAGCACCGGGCCGGTCAGGCCGTGGACGTCGCCCGGCCAGTTGTCGACTTCGGTGGTGGTGGTCAATTGACCGCCCGCCTGCATGCCAGTGATCAGCAGCGGCTTGAGGTTGGCCCGGGCAGCGTAGACGGCAGCGCTGTAACCGGCAGGGCCGGAACCGAGAATAATCACTCGCGAATGACGGGTATCAGACATGACTCACTCCTATCGACCGCCCGGACAACAAGGCGGCTGGAATAAAAAAGGACCGCGAAACACTTGGGGAAGTGCTTGAACTCGCAGGCCCTGAAAAATAATGGGTGCAGCGTATCGAGGGGGGCAAGATTAAGGAAATACGCAATAACAATCCAGCTCATAGGCGGTCTCTATGCCGTCGGCCCCGTTAATCGAGGCCATTGTTACCGTTGATGTCGCCGCTTCCACCGCCAAGGCAAAGCCGGTAAGGTCGGCGCGTTCGCCCCATTGCTCGGAGTTATCCATGCCTGCCCCTGTTCTTTCCGGCCCGCAATACCTGCGCGAAGGCCTCAAACTGGTGTTGAGCCCCGGCCTGCGCGCCTTTGTGCTGCTGCCGCTGGCGATCAACCTGATGCTGTTCGTCGGCTTGATCTATTTCGCCGGCCACCAGTTCAGCCTGTGGGTCGACCACTTGATGCCGACGCTGCCGAGTTGGCTAAGCTTTTTGAATTACCTGCTGTGGCAATTGTTTGTGGTGCTGGTAGTGCTGATGGTGTTTTTTACCTTCACCATGCTGGCCAATATCATCGCGGCGCCGTTCAACGGCTTTCTCTCGGAGAAAGTTGAAGTGGTGGTGCGTGGCACCGACGATTTCCCGGCGTTCAGCTGGGGCGAATTGATCGCCATGGTGCCGCGTACTCTGTCCCGGGAAATGCGCAAACTGGGCTACTTCCTGCCACGGGCCATCGGCCTGTTTATCCTGTCGTTCATTCCGGTGGTCAACCTGATCGCGGCGCCGCTGTGGCTGCTGTTTGGCGTGTGGATGATGGCGATCCAGTACATCGACTACCCGGCGGACAACCACAAGCTGGGCTGGAACGAAATGCTCGCCTGGCTGCGCCAGAAGCGCTGGCAGAGCATGAGCTTTGGCGGCATCGTTTACCTGGTGTTGCTGGTGCCGGTGGTGAACCTGCTGATGATGCCGGCGGCCGTTGCTGGCGCCACCTTGTTCTGGGTGCGTGAGCAAGGGGCCGAGGCGATGACGCGGCAGGCTGTCGCCAAGTCATAAATCCATCATCCCGATGACACAATGACGACATGGCCCACAGTGACACTGTGGGTCATGACGACAGCCTCGCTCCACATCACCCTGATCACCGAAACCTTCCCGCCAGAGATCAACGGGGTGGCCAATACCCTTGGCCGCCTGTGTGACGGCTTGCGCGCACGCGGCCATCAGGTCGAACTGGTGCGCCCGCGACAGGGTGTCGATCAGAGCCGCCCCAGCGATGATGGCTTGCTGCTGTGCCGCGGCTGGCCGCTACCGGGTTACCCGGGCCTGCAATGGGGCCAGTCGTCGATGCACAAATTAATGCGACGCTGGACCCGTCAGCGCCCGGACGTGCTGTATATCGCCACGGAAGGGCCGCTGGGCTTGTCCGCCTTGCGTGCGGCACGGCGCCTGGGAATAGGCGTGGTCAGTGGGTTTCACACCAACTTTCAGCAGTATTCGAATCAATACGGCTTGAGCATGCTGAGCCGCCTGGTGACCCACTATTTGCGTTGGTTCCATAACCGCTCGACCTTGACTCTGGTGCCGAGCACGAGCCAGCGCCTGGAGCTGGAGCGGCGCAGTTTCGAGCGTCTGGGCATGTTGTCTCGCGGGGTCGACAGCCAATTGTTTCACCCGGCCAAGCGCGATCATGCGCTGCGTGAAAGCTGGGCGTTGAACAGTGAGCAAATCGCTGTGCTGCATGTAGGAAGACTGGCACAGGAAAAGAACCTGGGGCTGCTTAAACGCTGCTTCAAGACCTTGCAAGACACCTATCCCCAGCGCCAGATGAAACTCATCATCGTCGGCGATGGCCCGCAGCGGTCGATGCTGGAGAAGGAGTTGCCGGAGGCGATTTTCTGCGGCACGTTGCGCGGTGAAGAGTTGGCACGGCATTACGCGTCGGGCGACGTGTTCCTGTTCCCCAGCCTGACCGAAACCTTCGGCAACGTGGTGCTGGAAGCCATGGCTTCGGGTTTGGGCGTGGTCGCCTACGACCAGGCGGCTGCGACCCAGCATATTCGCCACGGCTACAACGGTGTGGTGGCGATGCCGGGGGATGAGGGGGCTTTTTGCGATGCGGCCAACTGGCTGCTGGAAGATGCGGAAGGCTTGCGCCGCATGCGCTTGAATGCTCGCCAACATGCGAGCCGTCAGGGTTGGCCGGCGATTATCGAGCAGTTTGAACGGCAATTGCGTGGCGTGTGCAAGGACGGGCACCCGGTGCCCGTCCTTTCGCCCCTTACACCAGGGTCGTCAACGCCTCACGACTGAAGGGCAGGATCTCGCCTTCACGACCTTCGCGCACCTTCACCGCCCAATCCGGATCCACCAGCAGGGCACGGCCCACTGCAACCAGGTCGAACTCGTCGTTGTTTAGGCGCTCCAGCAGTTTTTCCAGACTGGCCGGTTGCGCTACCTTGTCGGTATTGACCATGAACTGCAGGAACTCGCCGTCCAGGCCGACGCTGCCGACGGTGATGGTCGGCTTGCCAGTGAGCTGACGGGCCCAGCCGGCCAAATTGAGGTCGGAACCTTCGAATTCCGGCTCCCAGAAACGGCGCGTGGAGCAGTGGAAAATATCCACACCGGCGTCAGACAAAGGCTTGAGGAATTCACCCAAGGCTTGCGGGGTTTGCACCAGGCGCGCGGTGTAGTCTTGCTGCTTCCATTGGGAGAATCGGAAAATGATCGGGAAGTCCGGGCCGACAGCGGCGCGGGTGGCCTGGATCAGCTCGATGGCAAAACGCGAACGGTTGGCCAGGCTGCCGCCGTATTCGTCGGTGCGCTGGTTAGTGCCTTCCCAGAAGAACTGATCGACCAGGTAGCCGTGGGCGCCGTGAATCTCGACGCCGTCCATGCCAATGCTTTGGGCATCCTTGGCGGCTTGGGCGAAGGCGTTGATCACGTCTTTGATGTCTTGGGTGGTCATGCCGTGGACGACGACAGTGCCGTCCTTGAGTTTTTCCATCGGGCCGTAGGCCGGCACGCTGGCGTCCGGTTCAGTGCCGATACGGCGCACGCTGCCCACGTGCCACAGCTGCGGGACGATCTTGCCGCCTTCGGCGTGCACCGCGTCGACCACTTTCTTCCAGCCGGCCAGCGCGGCCTCACCGTAGAAATGCGGGACGTTCGGGTAGCCGTTGGACGCCGGATGGCCGACCACGGTGCCTTCGGTGATGATCAGGCCCACGCCTGCCGCGGCGCGGCGGCGGTAGTACTCGATGACCTTGGAATTGGGCACGCCACCTGGGGAGAACGAGCGGGTCATCGGCGCCATGACCACGCGGGTCGACAGTTGCAGTGCGCCGAGCTGGAAGGGTTTGAACAAAGCTTGGACAGACATGGGGGCACTCCACGGAACAGGGGTTTATGATGTGGATAATATGGTGAGCGCAGCGCGCTTGATAGCACTATTGATCTGGGTGATTAAGGGGTAAAAGCAGGAGAGCCCGGTTGGCATTGACTTGTGGAGAGCGGGCTTGTTGTGGCGAGCGGGCTTGCCCCGCGTTGGGGCGCGAAGCGGCCCCGAAAGCATGCACCTTGGAGTGTCTGGAGAATCGCGGTGGGTTTATTGGGGCTGCTGCGCAGCCCAACGCGGGGCAAGCCCGCTCGCCACAACAAGCTCGCTTGCCATACCAAGCCCGCTCGCCACAGCAAGCTCGCTTGCCAAAGCAGGCCCGCTGCCACGGCAAATCCGCTATTCAGGCCAGGGCTTTGTCGATGGCCTGGATGATGGTGAGATCATCCGGGGCAGTGCGGGGTGAGAAACGCGCCAACACGCGTCCGTCCTTGCCCAGCAGGAATTTCTCGAAGTTCCAGGTGATATCACCGGGAAACTCGGCGCCCTCGCCCGCCAGCAGGCGGTAAAGCTGGTGGCGATCAGGGCCATTCACGTCGAGCTTGCTGCCCAGCGGGAACGTTACGCCGTAATTCAGGCTGCAAAACGCCTGGATCTCTTCCTCGCTGCCTGGCTCCTGGCCGGCAAACTGGTTGCAAGGCAGGCCCAGCACGGTAAAGCCCTTGTCCTTGTATAGCTGGTAGAGGGTTTCCAGCGCCGCGTATTGCGGGGTCAAGCCACATTTGGAGGCCACGTTGACCACCAGCATAACTTGCCCCTTGAAGGGCGCCAGCGGCAGCTCATGACCGTCTAAAGCTTTGAGTTTCAGGTCGTGGAAAGCACTCATGACGAACTCCAGATATCCCATGTTCTTCGCATTGCGGCCTGTCGAGATTACAGACCACAAGCCTGCAATCATAGACGCCGAGTGAAAAACTCGCCCACCGGTTACTGCGCGGTTGGCCAAGGCAAAATAGGAATCGCAGTCACGGCGTTCTGTGGGCTGCCTTCGATCAAACGGTCGCTGTAGACCAGGTAAACCAGAGTGTTGCGCTTCTTGTCGAGGAAGCGCACCACCTGCATGGTCTTGAACACCAGCGACGTGCGCTCCTTGAACACTTCGTCGCCGTCCTTGAGTTCGCCCTTGAAGTGGATCGGACCTACCTGACGGCAGGCAATCGAGGCTTCAGCGCGGTCTTCAGCCAACCCAAGGCCGCCTTTAACGCCGCCGGTCTTGGCGCGCGAAAGGTAGCAGGTCACGCCGTCAACCTTGGGGTCATCAAACGCTTCAACCACAATCCGGTCGTTGGGGCCGACAAACTTGAACACCGTCGACACCTGGGCAATCTCTTCAGCCGACGCCAGCAAGGGCATCGCCAACAGCAGTCCGAGCACTAACTTCAATGAACGCATGGTTTATTCCCTTTGTTTTCAGACCAGGATCAGGTTGTCGCGATGAACCAGTTCCGGTTCCGCCATGTAACCCAATAGTCCGACAATCGCTTCTGAAGATTGTCCAATGATTTTCTGCGCTTCAAGGGCGCTGTAGTTGGCCAGGCCACGGGCAATTTCACGGCCGTCGGGCGCCACGCACACCACCATCTCGCCACGGCGGAAGCTGCCCTGCACCAGCTTGACGCCCACCGGCAGCAGGCTCTTGTTGCCCTCAGACAGCGCAGACACAGCGCCAGCGTCCAGCACCAGAGTGCCGCGGGTTTGCAGATGACCGGCCAGCCATTGTTTGCGCGCCGCGAGCATGCCGCGTTCCGGCGACAGCAGCGTTCCAATGCGTTCACCCGCCTTGAGGCGATCCAGCACGCGCTCAAGGCGCCCGCCGACGATGATGGTGTGCGCACCGGAACGTGCCGCCAAACGTGCTGCACGCAGCTTGGTCTGCATGCCGCCACGGCCCAGGGCGCCGCCGACACTGCCAGCCACGGCGTCCAGCGCCGGGTCATCGGCACGCGCCTCATAAATAAGCTGGGCTTGGGGGTTATTGCGCGGGTCGGCGTCGAACATGCCGTCGCGGTCGGTGAGGATCACCAACAGGTCGGCTTCGACCAGGTTGGCCACCAGCGCTGCGAGGGTGTCGTTGTCGCCGAAACGGATTTCGTCGGTGACCACCGTGTCGTTTTCGTTGATCACCGGGATGACCTTCAGCTCCACCAATGCGCGCAAGGTACTGCGGGCGTTAAGGTAGCGCTTGCGGTCGGACAGGTCGTCGTGGGTCAGCAGAATCTGCGCAGTGTGGCGGCCGTGCTCGGCAAAGCTGGATTCCCAGGCTTGCACCAGGCCCATCTGGCCGATGGCGGCGGCGGCTTGCAGCTCGTGCATCGCGCTGGGTCGCGCGGTCCAGCCGAGGCGGCTCATGCCGGCAGCAACGGCCCCGGACGACACCAGCACCAATTCCACACCGGCTTCATGCAAAGCCACCATCTGCTCAACCCAGACGCTCATGGCTGCGCGATCCAGACCTTTGCCATCCGCCGTCAGCAGCGCACTTCCGATCTTTACGACCCAGCGCTGCGCACCTGTCACTTTGCTCCGCATCATCTTCAACCTTAGAGTGAGGGCTGCGCGACCCAGCGCCGCCCAAAACGTTATTCGTGGCTACCGAATCCCAGATACCAAAACGCCGCTCCAGAGAGCGGCGCTTAAGTTTACTGCAACGAATCAGTCGCGCACGTAAATGATTTCCGGACCGTCTTCATCATCTACGTCTTCTTCGTCCCAATCGTCGTCACCGATGTCATGGACCGACTTCACGCCGCTGCGACGCAGGGCACGCTGGTCGTCCAGCGCCTGCAACTGGGCGCGGGCTTCGTCTTCGATCTGTTGGTCAAGCTCAGCCAGTTCGGCCTTGAATACCGGGTCAGCCGCCAGGCGGTCAGCACGGTCTTCGAGGTAGCGCATGATGTCGCGGGTCAGGCGCTCGGTGCCTTCTTTGGCGATGGCCGAGATCACGTAGACCGGGCCAGTCCATTCCAGGCGGTCGACGATTTCCTTGACGCGCGCGTCGTGCTCTTCTTCGAGGATCTGGTCGCACTTGTTCAGCACCAACCAACGATCACGCTCGGCCAGGGCCGGGCTGAACTTGGTCAGCTCGCTGACGATTACTTCGGCGGCATCCGGTGCACTGGTGTCATCCAGCGGCGCCATGTCCACGAGGTGCAGCAGCAAACGGGTACGCGACAAGTGCTTGAGGAAGCGAATGCCCAGGCCTGCGCCGTCGGAAGCACCTTCGATCAGGCCGGGAATATCGGCGATCACAAAGCTTTTCCAGCGGTCTACGCTGACCACGCCCAGGTTTGGCACCAGGGTGGTGAACGGGTAGTCGGCGACTTTCGGCTTGGCGGCCGAGACCGAGCGGATGAAGGTACTTTTGCCGGCATTTGGCAGGCCCAGCAGGCCTACGTCGGCGAGTACCTTCATCTCCAGCTTCAAGTCACGCTGCTCGCCCGGCTTGCCTGGCGTGGTCTGGCGTGGTGCACGGTTGGTACTGGACTTGAATCGGGTGTTACCCAGACCGTGCCAGCCGCCCTGCACAACCATCAGCTTCTGGCCAGCCTTGGTCAGGTCGCCAATGACTTCCTGAGTGGCCGAGTCGATGATCGTGGTGCCGACCGGTACGCGCAGCACCATGTCTTCGCCTTTTTTACCGGTGCAGTCGGTGCTGCCGCCGTTGGAGCCACGCTCGGCATCGAAGTGCCGGGTGTAACGGTAGTCGACCAGGGTGTTGAGGTTTTCGTCGGCCATCATGTAGATGGAACCGCCGTCACCGCCGTCACCGCCGTTGGGGCCACCGTTTTCGATGAATTTTTCGCGGCGGAAACTCATGCAACCGTTACCGCCGTCGCCTGCTTTTACTCGGATGGAAACTTCATCAACGAACTTCATAACAAAACGCCTCTCGTCGCACGGACGAGCTTAAAAAAACCAAGACATAAGACTCTTGCAAAAATGAGCGCAGCGACCTCAGAAAACGACCGCCTATCCAGCGCCTGAGCCCATCACAAACAGCTTTGCAAGAGACTCACTCCACAAACGAAAAAGCCCCGTCGCGAGACAGGGCTTTTCCAGCGATCGCGCAATTAAGCGGCGACAACGCTCACGTAACGGCGGTTGAAAGCGCCCTTTACTTCAAACTTGATCACGCCTTCGATTTTAGCGAAGAGGGTGTGATCTTTACCCATGCCAACACCGTAACCGGCGTGGAATTGGGTGCCGCGCTGACGCACGATGATGTTGCCCGGAATGATTTTCTGGCCGCCATACATCTTAACGCCAAGGCGTTTGGCTTCTGAGTCGCGACCGTTACGGGTACTACCACCAGCTTTTTTGTGTGCCATGAGTCAATTCTCCTAGTGAGGAATTAGGCTGAAATTAAGCCTGAATACCGGTGATTTTGATCTCGGTGTACCACTGGCGGTGGCCCATACGCTTCATGTGGTGCTTACGACGACGGAACTTGATGATGCGGACTTTATCGTGACGACCTTGGGAGATCACTTCAGCCACAACGGTAGCGCCAGCAACGACTGGAGCGCCGATGTTCACGTCATCGCCATTGGCGACCAACAGAACGCGATCAAAGGTAACGGATTCGCCGGTAGCGATTTCCAGTTTTTCGATCTTCAGGTATTCACCTGGGGCGACCTTGTATTGCTTGCCACCAGTAACAATTACTGCGTACGACATGGTATTTCTCCGATAATCCTGCTCACCCAGCTCTTTATAAGAAGAGGTATTGGCTGGCATGGCTGCATGGGATGGACGTCCCTAATGCAATTGCGTAAGGCAGGTGCTGCCCAGGAAGTTCAGGGTGCGCGATTGTACGCAAGGTAACGAAGCCTTGCAAGGGGCCGTCCATCGCGCCTTGACAGTGCCGGGCGTGGGTCCTAGCATGCCGCGCAACCCTTCTGGAGCGACTGTCGCTGATGCAACCCCAAGCCTTCTACCGCGCGGTCGCGGACGATTTTAGCGCCGTCGATGTCATCATCAAGAAGCAGCTGACTTCTAAAGTGCCGCTAGTCTCCAAAATTGGCGACTACATTACATCGGCTGGCGGCAAACGCCTGCGTCCTTTATTAGTGTTGCTGTGCGGCAAGGCCCTGGGCCGCGAAGGCGATGACCTGCGCCTGCTCGCCGCCACCATTGAATTCCTGCACACCGCCACCTTGCTGCATGACGACGTGGTCGACATGTCGGGCATGCGCCGTGGCCGCGAGACTGCCAACGCGATGTGGGGCAATGCGCCCAGTGTTCTGGTCGGCGATTTCCTGTACTCGCGCTCGTTCGAAATGATGGTCGAACTGGGTTCGATGCCGGTGATGAAAATTCTTTCACAGGCCACGCGCATCATCGCTGAAGGCGAAGTGTTGCAGCTGTCGAAGGTGCGCGACGCCAGCACCACCGAAGAAACCTACATGGAAGTGATCCGCGGCAAAACCGCGATGCTCTTCGAAGCCTCGACCCACAGCGCCGCGGCCCTGTGCGAAGCGACGCCAGAGCAACGCGAAGCACTGCGTACGTTCGGCGATCACTTGGGTGTTGCGTTCCAGCTGGTAGACGACCTGCTCGATTACAAAGGCGACGCCGAGACCCTGGGCAAGAACGTCGGTGACGACCTGGCCGAGGGCAAACCGACCTTACCGCTGATCTACACCATGCGCGAAGGCACGCCGGAACAGGCTGCCCTGGTGCGCAAGGCGATCCAGAAAGGCGGGATCGAAGACTTGGAAGCCATCCGCGCTGCGGTGGAAGCCTCGGGTTCCCTGGAATACACCGCACAACTGGCGCGTGACTACGTAGCGCGTGCCATCAAGTGCCTGGACGCCCTGCCTGCAAGCGAATACCGGGATGCACTGGTTGAGCTGAGTGAGTTTGCGGTCGCGCGTACTCACTGATACTCCCCTGCTTCATGTGGAAGCTGGCTTGCCTGCGATGACTTCAGTGAATTCACTGCCGCTATCGCAGGCAAGCCAGCTCCCACATTTAACCCCGTCCCACCCCGCCGGAATCTAAAACCCTATATAATGTGCGACTTTTAGCCATCCTGACTCTCAAGGAGCTTTAGTGAGCACGTTGCCACCCTGCCCGAAATGCAATTCCGAATACACCTACGAAGACGGCGCCCAGCTGATCTGCCCGGAATGCGCCCATGAGTGGTCCGCCAATGGCCAGGCCGAAGCAGCCAGCGATGAGACCGTGAAGAAAGACTCTGTGGGCAACGTCCTGCAGGACGGCGACACCATCACCGTGATCAAAGACCTCAAGGTCAAAGGCACTTCGCTCGTTGTGAAGGTCGGCACCAAGGTCAAAAATATCCGCCTGTGCGATGGCGACCACGATATCGATTGCAAGATCGACGGTATCGGCCCGATGAAACTCAAGTCCGAGTTCGTGCGAAAAGTCTGAATCTGCTGCCTCCATCCCGCGCCCGCCGCGGGATGGCGTTTCGCCCTCCGCCTTGATCGAACGCAATATCCACACAGAAAACTCAGGAAACCGCCAATAGGCACTTGCTATTCCACGAATAAGAATTATTCTCATTGAAACCCATCAAGGAGAATGCACCATGACGTATTTGATCGATGCCTGGCTGGACCGCCCACATCCTTACCTTCGAATCCTGCATCGGGAAACCGGCGAAGTTTGTGCGGTGCTGGAAGAAGAGGCGCTGAATGAACTGCAGGATCAGGGCGACCTGGATGTGAATGGCCTGAGTTCCAGCGAGCCTGGAGTGCTGAAGGAAGTAGTACGTAACCTGTTTCTGTTCTGCTATGCCCGAGCGTTGCGCCCGGCGACGGAGCTTAATGGCAAGTTTCATCCATGAGCGACCGCGCAAAACCTGAATGCACCGGCTCCCACAGGGAGCCAGGTGCAATTGTCAGCAGGTCTTACAGAACGTCGAGCAGCTCGACGTCGAACACCAGAACGCTGTGCGGCGGGATGCTGCCAACGCCTTGAGCGCCGTAAGCCAACTCGCTCGGCACGTACAGGCGCCATTTGCTGCCGGCATTCATCAGTTGCAGGGCTTCGGTCCAGCCGGCGATCACGCCACCCACCGGGAATTCTGCAGGCTGGCCGCGCTCGTAGGAGCTGTCGAACACAGTGCCGTCGATCAGGGTGCCGTGGTAGTGAGTGCGCACCTGATCTTCGCGGGATGGCTTGGCGCCGTCACCGGCAGTCAGCACTTCAAATTGCAGGCCGGAAGCCAACGTGGTGATGCCGTCACGCTTGGCGTTTTCAGCCAGGAAGGCCAGGCCTTCGCCAGCCGCTGCTTCAGCTTTGGCAGCCGCTTCGGCTTGCATGATTTCGCGGATAACCTTGAAGCTGGCAGCCATTTGCTCTTGATCAACACGGCTTGGCTTACCGGCGAAAGCGTCAGTCAGACCAGCCAGGATCGCGTCGATGCTAACGCCTGGTGGCGGGTTGTCGCGCAGTTGGTCGCCCAGTTGACGGCCAATGCCGTAGCTGACGCGGGTTTCGTCGGTGGACAGATTAACGTCGGACATGAAGGTGCTCCGCTGTAGGAAGGCATTCAAACCGCGCACAAGTGCCGCGCGTTGCGTGCCATCCAGAACTAAAAGGGCCAGCAGACTAGCACACAACACCCGGCGTTGATGAACACCCGGGCATACCTATCTACTGCCAGCCCCGGCCCGCACGTCTCCATGCTGGTGATTCAACTCATCACCCTTGGGGCTGTGCCAATGAGTACGCCGAACACCCTTCAATCTGCACCCACGCTTGATCAGATTCATGCCCATTTGATGGAGATTGACCCCAGCCTGCGTGCGCTCGGCAAGCAGACGGTCGCCTTGCCAGAAGAGCGCTTGGCGCTGGAGCAGATCAACACCACCTTGAAGCGCATCAACGGCGCATTCAAGAACAAGGCGCGCGACCTGTATCGAGACCTCGACAGAGCAGACCTCACCCAGCCTGCGGGTCAGCAATACCTTGCCCAACTAAAAACCAACCTGAACAAAAACCTTGAGGCCCTGGATGAAACAAGCGCCGTCGATGGCCAGAGCCGTAAAACGTACCTGGCCTTCAGCGCCGGCATCAGCGCCCTGGAGCAGGAGACCCGACTCAACGTCAGTGACTACCTGCTCTCCCCCGCCGACCTGCTGATGCTTGAAGACTGCTCCCGCGGGCCAGGTTTCCGGCCGGGCATGTACGCGCTCACGTTCAGCTACCAGGCGCATACCGTGGCATTCGCCGGAGCCTTCGTACTGACGCGCAAAGCCAGCCCGACCGTCGACAGCCTGAGCGCCACCGAGCCCGTCGGCCCGGTGTTGCTGTTCACGCCGTCACGCGGCCTGGAGGCTTTCTACTCGCTGCACGAACTTGAGAGAGGCTTGCAGTCAACGCTGGCGACGCGCGCCGGCCTGGCAGAATTCAACACTCACCTGCCCGTGCAGTATCAGCACCTCGACGCCATTGGCATTTTCCCGCTGGAACTGCTGCCCATTGAGGGCGAACCGCTGTTCGAATACACCTACCAGGCTCTGCTCGACAAACGCGCGAAAGACATCGAGTTCGCCCTGAGCCTTGCAGAAGACAACCTGTGCAACGCGGCTCAACTCAAGCAACACCTGGACAACGCCATCGACGCCGCCTTGCCCGACCTGACCCAACGCCTGGAACTCAGAGCTCAGCAGTTACTTGAGCGTCATTTATTCAACGCATTGCCCGACTGGTACCGCAGCGCGAGCAGCGTCCAACGAACCACGCTCGACCAACACCTGGTCCGCTATAACAGCGCCCGACAAACATTCCTTGACCTGTTTGGTCCTGCCGCAACGCCCCAGGCCCTCGCCCGCCATCAGTGGGCTGAGCAACTGGCGGATGAAATGGACATTCACGACCTGGACCCTGACCTGCTGCACATCACGACCCGTCGCACAGTGCCCCACGTTGGCACGTATGAGCAGAAACGCTCACTGGTGGAGCTTTCCCTGCGCGGCCTGCACACAGATGACAGCACGCCGGGCTCGGCCTTCCTCGAACACAGCACGCTGAGTTATGCCGACGCGCCGCTCAAGGCTGAACACGCCGAACTGACTGCGCAGAATGTGGTGACTCACGTACAAGCGCTGCAACCTCGCCTGGACTTCGCCACTGGCCAAAAAACCGCCCTGGCGACCCCGCAAATCAAACAGGCCGCGCGCGATTTTTTTGACCAGCGCCTGGTAACCCTCGCTTATGTCGCCACACTCAAAGGCCATCTGAGCCAGACCGATTTCGAACTGTTTGAACACCTGCGAGAAAAACCGCGCCCGCAGTTGTGCGCCCAAACCGTGCTGCTGCACGGTGCACAGTTCAAAGACCTGTGGCTGTTGCGCGAGAACGACGCCAGCGGCAAGGTCAAACGCCTGTTACTGTGCGCGCCGAACGCGCCGGGCACACAAGAGTTCTTCGCGTTCGACACCCTGCACGCCTGCCAAACGCACATCATCGGCTGGCTCGACAACACGCCCCACAGCAGCAAACCGACGATGCGCGATTACCTGCTGGAGCAATTGCCCCTGCGCTTTCGCCCAAAAATGCGCGCGTTCATGCAAGGCATCAGTTTGCGGCCCGATGCCGAGGAGCATCAGGAAGTCACCTTCGGCAAACCTCGCACTCACGCGGACTGCCTGGACGCTCTGGCTGCGCATCAGTTGGCGGTGCAGGGTGACGACTACGAGCAAAGCTCGCCAGCCTGGTATCGCGCGGCGTCCGCGGCAGACCGCGCGCGCCTGACGACCCTCGCGGATGATGCCGCCGGGGCGCTGCGCACCTACGATGCGAGGCCGGATGCCGAGGCTAGCTTTCCGACATTCGAACGTTACCTGCACCAACAGGCCACGCTCAGCCTGAATAAATTGTTGGGCCGCTCCCGGAACGATATCGACCCGGACAGCATCTTCGCCTACGCACCCAAGCCCTTGGTCGGAACCTCTGCGCTACCCATCTCCTACACCACCCTGTACCGCGATGGGTACGAAGACGGTATCGGGTTTCTCAACGAAAAATTCTCCGCAGCGGCCACCTTTCGCGGCCCGCCGGAAGTCGACCTGACACCCTTGACCCCACAGAACGTCGCACGCTCCGTTACCGGCGTCTGGATCGGCCGGCGCTATACCGACGAAGTGCGCCAGCGCCTGCAAAGCAGCACCAGCCCGGGGTACGCCGAACGTCGCGACGCCGTGCTGGCGATCCAGCAACTGCAGATGAAAAGCGCCGCATTGGAGTCGCGCCTGCAAGGGCATATCGCCAGCGTGGACCTGGCCTGGCTTGAACTGGCCATCGACAGCCTGGCGGCAACCGACGGCACCACGCGCACCCTGTATAAAGTCCATCGGCTGGTGATTGATGGCGACTGGGTGCTTGGCAATTACCTGTTCAGCCACGCCGACAAACCGGTGTTGCTGTACACACCCGATGCGCCGGATGGCGTGTGCTTTCGCGAGGCCAGGTTGTTCAACTACCTGTTGAAACAGGTTGAAGGCATGATCGGCTACTGGGCTGCACGGATGCCACAGCAGGCCATTTCGCGCGTCAGCGGTTTTCTTCAGAACGCCAAAAAGAGCCTGCCGGAGGATATCAACCGCACCACACCGAGCCCCGCCCGGCACGACGGGATCAGCCACATCAAGCCTCTGAGCGATTTGCGGCATGAGTTCTACAACATGCGCCTGCAGCGCAAGATTGATGACGTGCACGCCACCACGGTCAATCGCACCCAAATGATTACCGGCATCCTGTGGACCTGCATTGAATGGGTGACCGCCGTGGCAACCATGCCATTTCCTGTACTGAGCCTGGCCCTCGGCGGGTTGCTGGCCTTCAAGGACGCCATGCTCGCGCTGAATGCCTATCATCAGAACGACAAAGGCGCCGCCCTGGACCACTACATTGGCTACTTGGCGAACTTAGGGGGCGGCTTGTTATTTGATCTTCGCCCCGCATTTAAAACTACCTTCAAGGCGCTGCGTCCGACGATTCGCACCGGCCCCCAGGCGGCAAAAAGCGCATTTATCAGCCAACTCGACACGCTCGACCCCGAAGGCATGCAGCATGTGCTGTTTGACGGGCAATCGTTATGGGCGCCACAACAGCCCGATGCCTTGGGCCGCTACGTGCTGTATCGCCACGATCCACTGACCGGTCAGTTGCATTCAACCGCACGCCTGGCTAATCGCAACGCTGGCGGCGAGTGGGTGCGCACCGGAATGGCCGGTGGCGGGCGCAAGAAATATGAACAATTATTGGCCGATGACACCAGCCCACTGGACGCCTTTGACGTGGCGCCCGATGACGCCAAAACGTTTCGCACGTTGCTTGACCCTGAGTTCAAAAACAACCTGCTGTACAACGACGATTCCATTGAAGCCGCCATTCAAACCAATGCGAGAGTCGAGGTAGAACCACTGCGTCTGGCCTACAGTCAGAAAGTCGAGCAACTGCGCCTTAGCGCCGACGCCTTCTTCCAGAACCAGCCACTCCCTGGGCCTAAAGCGCAACTGCCGATGCTCGCCACCGATGCGACTCACGGCGATATCCTCAAGACGCTGTTCAGTCGGGATAAACGCTTGATCATCGGGGCCGCCAACAACTCCATCGCCAGCAAGCAGCTGCTGATAGAGCAACTGCCATTAATGGTCGAACAGGGACTCAAGCGGGTATATATCGAAAACCTGCCCCGCGACCTGTTCCACCGCAAGCTGAAAATCCTCAATAACCAACTTGAGGGTGATAAGGCACACGCGCTGAAGCAGATCAGCCATCATCTGAAATGGATCGACGAGACCTTGGAGCTCACCGAAGAGGCGCCCTTTACCTACCGCAAGCTGCTGCACGAAACCCAGCGTTTGAACATCGCAATCGACGGCCTGGATGCTGCCGCCTCCTACCATATGGAACATGTACTGGCCCTGGGTGATGGACCGCGCTTCATCCCCCGCAACAGCAAACTGCGCAACTTTTACTCACACACGGTCATTCAGCACAGGCTGAGAGACAACCCGGGTGAAGGCTGGATAGCCCTGGTGGAATCGAATCGCCTGGGCTCGTATGAACGGATTTCAGGGCTCGCTGACCTGCAAAATGCCCCGGCCCTGCGCATCAAGGATGCAGCGCCGGGACAGCCCACAGGGCTGCATCCCGACAGCGCCTCCAGCGGGCAATCCCGAGGGGATTACGCGTTATCGATATCGGCGCACACCGTGACGCTGCCAACATCGCGTACCGTTTCACCTGTGAGCGTTGCCGCGTCGCACTTCGCCGAGTTCGACATACCCCACGCCATTTACGCCCCCATTGAGGAAATGACGCAAATCCATCGCGGGCTGGATACGCGCTACACGCCGACCAAACCCGACCATATCGGCGCACAACGCAAGTTCTTCGAAATACGGCAACGCTTGGCGACGGCTGCAGAAAACGCCTTTGCCGACTTCACCCTGGCTCCGCGCGCACCTCTGACTCAACTCTCGACCCAGAGCGAGCAGGTCTTTATCGAGCAGCTGTATCGGCACAAAAACGGATTGATCATCGGCGAAATCCACATCCAGCAATCAGCCAAGCAGTTGTTGATCGGCGCCATGAAGCACCTGAAAAAACAGGGCGTGAAAACGTTGTACATGGAGCACCTGCTCACCGACCTGCATCAGGCAGCACTGGACACCTTTCACCGCACCTCGAAAATGCCGCCAGGCTTGAGAAGCTACCTGATGGCCCTCGATGCCGGACAAATGCCGGGGTACAAGGGCGCCCACACGTTTACCAACGTCGTCAAAACAGCGAATAAATACGGGATTCGAGTCAGGGCACTGGACTGCACGGCCAGCTATCACGTCAAAGGCCTCATCGGTGATATGAGCCGTAGTGAGTTATTCAACTATTTCGCCAACGAAGTGATCAAGGCCGACCAGCTGGCGGAAGGCGCCCATAAGTGGGTGGCCTTCATGGGCAATTCCCATACGGATATGCACCGGGGAGTACCAGGAGTTGCGCAGTTGCAGGATGCGGTCAGCCTGCATGTGCGCGATACCTACCCGGAGCAGGCCAAGAAGCTGCGCATCGGCGGTTGGCAATCACTCGGAGAACACTCGATTGTGGCCCTGCGCAGTGACTTCAGAATTGATGTGGGTAACCTCAAACAGCCAGTGCCACGACGCACGCCGCTGCCCGACCGTACTCGGCTGACCGAAGCGGGTTTGTTCTTCATCGAGCGCCCCAGTGAATTCGAAGTCAACCTGGTTCACCGCTCACGCAGCAATGACATCATCGCCACGCCGATTCAGATCAATGACAAAGGCCAGTACTTTATCGAACGGTGGGATGCACTCAAAAATGAACGTTTCTTTGACCTTTCGGAGCTGATCAACATCCTCAAAGCGAACCCTCCTGCAGGCATCGGGCTACGAGCAATCACCTGACCCACACCGCCTCACAACCCCGCCCGGTAATCGGGCGGGGTTCACCGTTCATCAGCCCACAAAAAAATAATTTCAGATCCACGCCTAGCCGCCGATACCAACCTACATACTTTGGCTGGCTCAAACAACAACACCGTCCAGCAGACAAACATCACCTTATGGAGCTTTCGATGAATAGCTGGTTCGGCAACATTAGCGTCAACCTAAAACTGGGCCTGGGCTTTGGCCTGGTACTCGTCCTCACTTCGATCCTGGCCCTCACCGGCTGGACCAGCCTGGGCGGCCTGATCGATCGCAGCAACTGGATGAGCGACATCACCCAGCTCAACGCCTCATTGACCAAGCTGCGCATCGTGCGCCTGCAGTACATGCTGGCCAACGGCGACGAAGCCGTGGCGCAAAACGTACAAACCAGCCTCGACGCCTTCGCTGCCAAGCAGCAAAAGCTGCTGGACAGCTTCAAGAGCCCGGAAAACCTCAAGCTGCTCAACCAGCAGAAGGCTGTGATTACGGCGTATCAGCAGTCATTGAACAAAATGCGCGAGGCCTACCGTAACGGCACCAGCGCACGCCAAGTGATGGGCGACAAGGCCGACATTGCCAATACCCAGATCAATGCACTGGTAGACAGCGTGCAGCAAATGCCCGAGAGTCCTGAGCGCTTCGCCCAGTACCAGGCCGTGAGCAATGCCAAGGAAGACTTCCAGTTGGCGCGCTACGAAGTGCGTGGCTACACCAATAACGTCAACGCCGAAACCGAAGCCCGCGCCGCCGCGCAAATCGACAAAGCCATCGCTAGCTTGAAAGGCCTCAACGCCACCTTTGGCAGCAGCCAACAAAGCGCGTTGGCCTCGCTGGACACCGCGCTCGGCGACTATCGCAGCGCCGTGCAAAGCTACAAGGCAGCCAACGCCAACATTGTCACCGCCCGTGCCGAAATGACCACCCAGGGTGGCGATATCGTGACGATCAGTGAAAAACTCTACGACATTCAACTGGACCGCCGTGACGCCGAAAGCGCCCAGGCCCGCAGCCTGCAATTAATCAGCACGCTGCTCGCCCTGCTGGTCGGCATCATCGCAGCGTGGGTCATTACCCGCCAGATCACCCGTCCGATCAGGGAAACCCTGGCCGTGGTCGAGCGCATTGCCTCCGGTGACCTGAGCCACAACATCCAGGTCACCCGCCGTGATGAACTGGGCGTGCTGCAACAAGGTATCCAGCGCATGGGCACCACCTTGCGTGAACTGATCAGCGGTATTCGCGACGGTGTGACGCAAATCGCCAGCGCCGCCGAAGAGCTGTCTGCCGTCACCGAGCAAACCAGTGCCGGTGTGAACAGCCAGAAGATCGAGACCGATCAAGTCGCCACCGCGATGCATGAAATGACCGCCACCGTGCAGGAAGTCGCACGCAACGCCGAACAAGCCTCCCTCGCCGCTGCCGACGCCGATAGCCAAGCCCGTGCAGGCGACAAAGTGGTGGCCGAGGCCATCGCCCAGATCGAACGCCTGGCCGCCGAAGTGGCGCGCTCTACCGACGCGATGACCCACCTGCAACAAGAGAGCAACAAGATCGGCAGCGTGATGGACGTGATCAAAGCGGTAGCCGAACAGACCAACCTGCTCGCGCTCAACGCTGCGATTGAAGCGGCACGTGCCGGTGAAGCCGGTCGCGGGTTTGCCGTGGTGGCGGACGAAGTACGCGGCCTGGCCCAGCGCACGCAAAAATCCACCGAAGAAATCGAAGGCCTGGTCGCCGGTTTGCAGAACGGCACCCAGCAAGTGGCAGCGGTGATGAACAACAGCCGCAGCCTCACCGACAGCAGTGTCGAGCTGACGCGCAAGGCGGGCGTGTCGCTGGAAAACATCACCCGTACGGTGTCGAATATCCAGTCGATGAACCAGCAGATTGCAGCGGCGGCGGAGCAGCAAAGTGCCGTAGCGGAAGAGATCAGCCGCAGCATCGTGAATGTGCGTGATGTGTCGGAACAGACCGCTACGGCGAGTGATGAGACGGCCAAATCGAGTGTGGAGCTGGCGCGGTTGGGTAGCCAGTTGCAACAGATGGTCAGCCATTTCCGGGTGTAAGAACACGCCCTTTCAGGGTTTTTGAAAGCCGACGGTATTTCGAACCCGATCAGTCAAGTCCAGACACTGTCACTGTCACTGTCACTGTGGCGAGCGGGCTTGTCCCGCGTTGGGTTGCGTAGCGACCCCAAAAAATGGGACTGCTGCGCAACCCAACGCGGGCGGTGCGACGATTCGACAAGCCCGCTCGCCACAGGTGCAAACCTAGACATACTCGGCCCTCCGTGAGTTGGGCCTTACCACTCAGCCCTCGCCTTCTTCAACAAACACCAGCCGATTCCCAAATGGATCGTTGATGCTCATCTCCCGCGAGCCCCAAGGTGTTTGCTCAACCCCGGGTTTGGCATATCGGTATTCCTTGCCCAGCAATTGCTGCTGATACGCGTCCACGCCCTGCGCCTGAATTCGCACCGCCGAACCCGGCGACGCATCGCCGTGATGCTCGGACAAATGCAGCACGCACTCGCCCAGCGAGACCTGCAGGTACAACGGGAAATTCGCTTCAAAGCGATGCTGCCAATCCACCTTGAACCCCAGAAACTCCACATAGAATTCCAACGCCTTGGCCTCGTCGAAAATCCGCAGAATGGGGACTACTTTTCCTAAGTGCATGTATCCGCCTCCTTGTCTGAAAACCACAACTATAGAGGGTTTCCCGTGTTAAATGGCAGATCGCAATCGCAGGCAAGCCAGCTCCCACAGTTGACCGAGTTCCAGCGTTGGAATGCAGTTAGCTGTGGGAGCTGGCTTGCCTGCGATGAGCGATAACCCGGTCTACCGTCCTGCCACGAATCCACGACGCAAATCGCCACTGCGCGCCAGAAACCGGCCCGGTCGCTGACCGTTCGCCTGCCCTTCGCTATAGCTCAACACCCCGTTGATCCACACGCCATCAATCCCCTCCGCCGCACACTGCGGCTGGTTGAAGTCCGCCACATCGCGCACAAGCAGCGGGTCGAACAACACCAGGTCGGCCCAGTGCCCCTCGCGAATTTCACCGCGCTCGGCCAAGCCAAAACGAGCGGCCGACAACCCTGTCATTTTGTGCACGGCGGTGTGCAGCGAAAACAAGCCAACATCCCGGCTGAAATGCCCCAGCACCCGTGGAAACGCGCCCCACAAACGCGGGTGCGGAAACGGGTCTTCGGGCAAGCCGTCCGAACCCACCATCGACAGCGGATGCGCCAGTATGCGTCGCACATCCGCCTCATCCATGCCGTAATACACCGCCCCCGCCGGTTGCAGACGACGCGCTGCGTCCATCAGCGAAACATCCCACTGGGCAGCGATATCCTGCAAGTCACGCCCGCCCACTTCCGGGTGCGGCGTCGACCAGGTAATGGTGATGCGAAACGCATCGGTGACCTGCTTCAAATCCAGCGTCGAAGAGCTGGCGGCATAGGGATAACAATCACACCCCACCGGATGGGTCTTCGCCGCCCGTTCCAGCGACGCCAACAACTGCGGGCTGCGCCCCCAGTTGCCTGCGCCCGCACATTTGAGGTGGGAAATGATCACCGGTACCTGCGCATGCCGGCCAATCTGAAACGCCTCATCCATCGCCTCCAGCACCGGTTCGAATTCACTGCGCAAATGGGTGGTGTACACCGCGCCGAACACCGTCAATTCTTCACTCAGTTGCAGCACCTCGTCAGTCTCGGCATTGAACGCGCTGGCGTAGGCCAGGCCTGTGGATAAACCGAGGGCGCCGGCTTCGAGGCTCTCTTGCAACTGCACGCGCATGGCAGCAATTTCATCCGGCGTGGCGGTGCGGTGCAGGTCGTCCATATGGTTGCTGCGCAGCGCCGTATGGCCGATCAGCGCGGCGACGTTGACCGTTGGATGGGCGCTTTCCACCGCCGCGCGATAGTCGGCAAAACGCGGATAAGTGAACGCCTCACGCTTGCCCAGCAGGTTCATCGGGTCCGGCGGATCGCTGCGCAGCGTCACCGGCGATGCGCTGATGCCACAGTTGCCGACGATCACCGTGGTCACACCCTGGCTGAGCTTGGGCAGCATCTGCGGATGACGAATCACCACCGTGTCGTCGTGGGTGTGCACGTCGATAAAGCCCGGCGCCAGCACGCGGCCGTTGGCCTCGATTTCATGCTCGGCTACGGCTGTCGACAAGTCCCCGATGGTCTCGATGCGCCCGGCAAGAAGCCCCACATCGGCCACATACCCAGGCGTGTTACTGCCATCAATGATCAACGCCTGGCGAATCAACGTGTCGTACTTCATGTCAGTCTCCAAGCGGCAGGCTGTCAGGGCCGCCGCGATAATCGTCCAGGGCCAGCTTGATCCGGCGCAGGCGTTCCTGGTTGTCGTCCGGCAGGGCCAGTGCCAGCTCGGTGGCGAGCAGGTCGATGGCCAGCAGCATTCCATAGCGCGCCGCGGTGGGCTTGTAGATAAAACTGGTTTCGGCCGGTTGCAGGGTCACGTCGAGTTGGTTGTGAAACTCATAAATCATTACCGAAGACTACTTTCAATTTTTATGTAAGTAATTTTCGCGCACAGACAAGCGCTGTCGCCTGGGGATATGTCTGGCGCCACCGCATGAAAATTCGGGGGGTGTTCTTACACGCAATTCAAGCGACGCGGAACCCGGAAACGACAGGTCCAGTCATAGAAGACGGAAGCACTGTCACCTGCCCGTCAATAAGGAAAACCCACAATGAATCGTCAAACCCTGCTCGCTCCTTTCATCGCCAGCGCCCTTTTTCTTGGGCTGAGCGGTATGGCGTCTGCCGAAGACAGCCCGGCACTGACCAAATGCATGAATGGCGCCAATAGCGACTCCGAGATGGTTGCGTGTAACGCCAAGGAACTGAGGGTGCAGGACGCGCGACTGAACAAGGTTTACCAAGCTGTGATCAAATTCGAGGAAGGCGATGCAAAGCGGCAATTGCAGAACGCTCAGCGCTTGTGGACCAAATACCGTGACGCCAACTGCAGCTTCTGGGGCAATGCCAGCGGCGGCACTATCGATCGGGTCAACGGCGTCGGCTGCATGGTGGAAATGACCCAAACCCGCGCCGACGAACTGGAGAGGCTGTTGCCGATGTAATCAATCGTGCTGCACGCGGGCGCGCTTGAGCAACTTCTTGCAGCGCTCCGACAAATGCAGCACCCGCACATGCTTGCCAGCCTTGGCATAGCGCTCGCGCAGGGTCATCAGCGCAGCAATCGCCGAGTAGTCGACAAAGCTCAGGTGACGGCAATCCAGCGTCACGTGGGCCGGGTCGTTGGCCGGGTCGAATTGATTCAAAAACGGCGTGGTCGAGGCAAAAAACAAGGTGCCGTGCAGGCGATACAACTTGCTGCCGTCGGCTTCCAGATGCTCGTCCGCGTACAGCTCACGGGCCTGTTGCCAGGCGAAGTTCAGCGCCGCAATCACGATGCCGCACAGCACTGCCGTGGCGAGGTCGGTGAATACCGTAATCACGGTGACCGCCACAATTACCAGCACATCGTTGAGCGGCACCTTGTTGATCACCCGCAACGAGGCCCAGGCGAAGGTCTGCTGGGACACCACGAACATCACGCCCACCAGCGCCGCCAGCGGAATGCGCTCGATCAGCGGCGACAAGAACAGAATGAACAACAGGATCATCACCCCGGCAAACACCCCGGAGAAACGCCCGCGCCCGCCGGAGCTGAGGTTGATCACGGTTTGCCCGATCATCGCGCAACCGCCCATGCCGCCGAACAGGCCCGAGACCATATTCGCCGCGCCCAGCGCCACACTCTCGCGGTCGGGGTAGCCACGGGTTTCAGTGATTTCGTCGGTGAGGTTGAGGGTCAGCAGGGTTTCCAGCAGGCCGACCATCGCCATCAAAAACGCGTAGGGCGCGATGATGCCGAGGGTTTCCAGGGTCCACGGAACCTGCGGCAAAGCGAACGTCGGCAGGCCGCCGGCGATGTGAGCCATGTCGCCCAGGGTGCGCGTCGGCAGGCCGAGCAGGTACACCGCCAGGCCCACGCCCAAAATCGCCACCAACGCAGGCGGTACCGCACGCGTCAGGCGCGGCAGCAGGTAGACGATGGCCATGGTCAGCGCCACCAACCCGGTCATCACGTACAGCGGCATGCCGCTGAGCCAGGTGTCACCGCTTTTGAAATGCTCCAGTTGCGCCAGCGCAATGATGATCGCCAGGCCGTTGACGAAGCCAAGCATCACCGAGTGCGGCACCATGCGCACCAGCTTGCCCAGGCGCAGCACGCCGAAGGCGATCATGATCAGCCCGCCCAGCAGCACCGTCGCCAGTAAATAGTCGACGCCGTGCTGCACCACCAGCGCGACGATCACCACCGCCATCGACCCGGCGGCGCCGGAGACCATGCCCGGCCGCCCGCCAAACAATGCGGTGAGCGTACAAATGATGAACGCGCCGTAAAGGCCCATCAGCGGGTTTAGGTGGGCCACCAGAGCAAAGGCAATGCATTCAGGCAACAGGGCAAAAGAGGTGGTGAGGCCAGCCAAGGCATCGGCGCGCAGACGAGTGAGCTTCATGAGGTACCGGGGTCATGCGGGGGATAAGGCTGGGGATGGTACGGAATTGCGGTAGATGGGGCTAGTCTGGAGAACCGAGGTGCAGCCATCGCAGGCAAGCCAGCTCCCACATTTAACCGCGTTCCACAGCTGGGAATGCAATCAAATGTGGGAGCTGGCTTGCCTGCGATGCAGACGACGCGGTGCTAAGTGAACATCACACCATTTCGTTGCGAATCCACTCCACCACCGAGGTCCGCTTCGGCGCCCAACCCAGCAACTCACGAATCAGCAGGCGTAGCGCGCCAGCTTGGTTTGAATGAAGTCCAGAAAGCACTGGATGCGCAACGCCAGTTGCGAGTTGCGGTAGAACACCGCGTGGATCGGCTGGCGATAGCCGCTGTTGAACGCTTCCAGCACCGGCACCAAGCGCCCGGCGTTGATGTCTTCGACGGTCATGAAGTTAGACAGGCAGCAAATGCCCTGCCCCTCCAGCGCCAATTGGCGCACGGTTTCGCCGCTGGAGGCGGCGATACTCGGCTGGATCAGCCAGCGATCGCCTTCCACATGGCGCAGCGGCCAGTGGTTAAGGGTTTCAGTTTGGGTAAAACCCATCAAGGTGTGCGCCGCCAACTCCGCCACCGTGGTCGGTGTACCGTGTTTTTTAAGGTAGTCGGGGCTGGCGAGGATATGCAGCGGCGTGCAACCGAGCGACCGCGCATGCAGGGTCGAGTCGGCCAGCACACCGATACGAATCGCAATGTCGGTGCTCTGCTCCAGCAGGTCGATGATCAAGTCATCGCTGTTCAGCTCCAGCTGGATCTCGGGGTAGAGGCTGCGAAACTCGGCAATGTACGGCACGATCCCGTGCAGCATGAACGGCACGGCGGCGTTGATGCGCAAACGCCCGGCGGGTTTTTTCTGGCGCGACGACAGGCGCTCTTCCAGGTCGTCCATCTGCGCCAGGATCACCTTGGCCTGCTCGAAGAAGTATTTGCCCTCCTCGGTCAGGTCCATGCGCCGCGTGGTGCGGTTGATCAGCGTCGTGTCGAGCTTGGCTTCCAGGCGCGACAACGTGCGGCTGACCGCCGACGGCGTCTGCCCGACCTGCTCCGCCGCGGCGGAAATCGAGCCGCACTCAATCACGCTGACGAAGATCTGTAGCTCATCGGATCGGGCTTTCACGGGAGGTCCTCATTATCGGTTGCTGGCAGCTTACACCGAGAATTTGAACACCTGCGCCAGATGCGCTTCGTAACGCGCCACGTCGGCTTCGATGGCCGGGCGTTTCATCACGTCCACGCAGAGGAAGGTCGGCAGGCCGGTCATGCCAAGAAATTCGTTGGCCTTGTGGAACGGGAAGTACACAGCGTCGACGCCCTTGGCTTCGAAGAAATCCGTGGGGTCGTCGAAGGCTTGCTGCGGCGCGTTCCAGGTCAGCGAGAGCATGTACTGCTTGCCCTGAATCAGGCCGCCGCTGCCGTACTTCTGCGACGCATCGGAACGGGTGCGGCCATCGCTGGCGTACAGGCTGCCGTGGCCTTCGGTGAAGACCTCGTCGATGTACTTCTTCACGATCCACGGCGCGCCCATCCACCAGCCGGGCATCTGGTAGATGATCACGTCGGCCCAGAGGTATTTCGCCACTTCCTCGGCCACGTCGTAGCCTTCGTCGATATGGGTGACTTTGACGTCGATGCCCGCGCGGTCAAGCACGGCCACGGCGGCGTCGTGCAGGGTGGTGTTGTAACGACCGTCGGAGTGAGCGAATTTCTTGCCGCCGTTAAGCAGGAGGACTTTTTTCATGGGAAAGATCCAGAGGGTTGAGAATGTCTGCCGGCAGGCTATCGACATCTACCCCGAGGAATAAGCGGCGGCGCGGCAAAATACATTTGACCAAAACGCACGAATAAGCCCGCACTCTTGATTTAGCCGCTAATCAGCAAGTGGCCGCCCAACAGCGCCACGCCAATAAAAAACACCCGCTTGAACAGCACGGCACTGATGCGTTCACGCAGCGCCTGGCCCAGCCACATGCCCAGCAACGCGGGAGCCAGCGCCAACACGGACGCATTGAGTTCGCCGCTGCCCAAGGTGCCGCGCCAGGCCAAGCCAGCAGCCAGCGCCAGGGTAGAAGCCGTGAACGACAACCCCAGTGCCTGCACCAACTGATCACGATTCAAGCCCAGCGCCTGCAGATACGGCACCGCCGGAATCACGAACACGCCGGTGGCCGAGGTGATCACGCCGGTAATCACGCCACACAACGGGCCCAGCCAGCGTTCGGTGGCGGGCTTTACCTGAAACGTGGGCAAGAACAAACCGCTCAACGCGTACATCAGCAATGCCCCGCCCAGGGCGCGCACCACCCAGTGCTCGCCGCCCATGCCCAGCCCCAGCGTACCGAGCCCGGTGCCGAGGAAGATCAGCAGCAGCATCGGCCACAGGCGTTTGATCAATGCGCTCAGGTGACCGCCGAAGGCCAGTTGCCAGAGGTTGGTGACAGTCGAAGGAATGATCAGCAATGCGGCAGCCTGCGCCGGCAGCATAGCCAGGCCAAGCAAGCCCACGGCGACGGTGGGCAGGCCAAGGCCGATGATGCCTTTGACGGTACCGGCCAGCAGGAAGGTGCCGAACACCAGCAGGGTCAGGGCGGGGCCGATGTCTGTGTAGAACCCGAGGAAGGTATTCATGGGGGGATTGTGGGGGTTTTCGCTGATCTCGAAAATTCGCCATATACTGAGACAGCCTCTTGTTTTGCGTGAGGCTGATGCCGCCATCGCAGGCAAGCCAGCTCCCACAGTTGACTGCATTTCAATGTTGGAACTCGGTCAACTGTGGGAGCGGGCTTGCTCGCGAAGGCGCCAGTCCAGCCACAGGAGTTTCCAGCCATGCACTTTGACCTGATCGACCTGCGCCTCTACCTGCATATCCTCGACACCGGCAACATCACCGCCGGCGCCAGCCGCAGCCATCTATCCCTGGCCGCCGCCAGCGCGCGCATCCGCGCAATGGAAGCCTCATTGGGCATCGAGTTTCTCGAACGCAACCGCCGAGGCGTCACGCCAACTCCCGCCGGCAAGGCCCTGGCCCGGCACGCGCGCCTGCTGCTGCAACAGGCCGAGCACCTGCAACAGGACCTCGCGGAATACGCCAACGGCGTCAAAGGCCAGGTGCGCCTGCTGTGCAACACCACGGCGCTCAGTGAATACCTGCCGGAATTGCTCGCGGACTTTCTGCGCAAACACCCCAACCTCGATATCGACCTGCAGGAACTGCCCAGCCTGCGCATCACTCACGCATTGCGCCAAGGCACGGCAGACTTGGGCATCATCTCCGACGCCGTAGATACCCACGGCTTGCAAACCCAGCCCTTTCGCGCCGACCCGCTGGTGCTGATCGCGCCGCTGGATCATCCGTTCAGCCAGGGGAGTTTTATCGACAGCCTGCAACACGACTTTGTGGGCCTGACCGCCAACAGTGCCCTGACGGTTTACCTCGAAGAGCAAGCGTTGCACGCGGGTTTCCGCCTGCAAACACGCATCCGCGCCGAGGGGTTTGACGGGTTGATTCGCATGGTCGCCGGCGGCGCAGGGCTGGGGATTGTTCCCCAGGCCGCGCTGGCGCGTTGGCCGTTGGAACCCAACTTCAAGACCCTGGCGCTGCAAGAAGACTGGGCCTGCCGAACACTGCTGCTGTGCGCGCGCTCGTTCGATCAATTGCCCGGCTATGCCAAAGCCTTGCTTGACGCCCTGGCCCTGCCCTTGCGGAAAACCCCGTAATACAGCGCCGACAGAATCAACAGGAACGGCACGCCGAACGCCTCGGTGAAGTACGTTGTGATCATCACAGCGCCCATCAGCACCAGCCCCGACAGCGTGATGTGCCCCTTTATTATTGTGATTACACGGTCTGAATATTGACGCTGATCCCCTGTGGGAGCGGGCTTGCTGTGGCGAGGGAGCTTGCTCCCGCACGACAGCGCAGCTGGAGCCGGCTTTTTGGGGGCGCTTCGCACCCCAGCGCAAGCAAGCTTGCTCGCCACAAAAAGCCAGCTCCCACATTGGATGTGTGTAGTGCTTAAGTGACGCTATTGCGCACTTTGAATTGCGGCTGGTCCCACGTGCCGTTGTCGAGGATTTCGCCGAGGATTTCCACCGCGTCAAACACCTCGGTGAAGCTGGTGTACAGCGGCGTAAACCCAAAACGCATGATGCGCGGCTCGCGGTAATCGCCGATTACGCCACGGGCGATCAGGGCCTGAATCACCGCATAACCTTCGGGGTGTTCAAAACTCACGTGACTGCCGCGCCTGGCGTGTTCGCGTGGGGTGATCAGTTCCAGCCCATGGGCGGCGCAACGGCTTTCCACCAACGCGATAAACAGGTCCGTCAGCGCCAGGGATTTTGTGCGCAAACTGGCCATATCGGTCTGGGCGAAAATCTCCAGACCGCACTCCACCATCG
Organism: Pseudomonas sp. AMR01; assembly: GCF_041946035.1. Classification (NCBI taxonomy): domain Bacteria; kingdom Pseudomonadati; phylum Pseudomonadota; class Gammaproteobacteria; order Pseudomonadales; family Pseudomonadaceae; genus Pseudomonas; species Pseudomonas sp. AMR01. Next base: position 12,872 of record NZ_JAUTYR010000031.1, on the reverse strand, counting down.
CCAGCGAGGTGATCGGCTGGGTGCCGCACAGGTAACGCGCGATACCCGCACTCGGCGCGTAGCTGGATTCCATGGCGAACGGGCGGGTATGCCCAAACCAGCCCGACAAAGGCTGGCGCACCATGTCTACCAACGCCGGGTTGACCCACACAAACGCCTGGGAGCCCGGGCCGCCGTTGAGGTATTTGTAGGTGCAGCCAATCGCGTAATCCGCGCAGGCCGTGTGCAGGTCGATGGGCACCGCACCTGCCGAATGCGCCAGGTCCCAAATGCTCAACGCGCCGCATTCATGGCTCAGGGCGGTGAGCGCCTGCATGTCATACATGTAGCCGGTTTTGTAGTTGACGTGGGTGAGCATCACTACCGCCACGTCCGAATCGACGGCCTGCGGCAGTTCGTCCGGGCTGTTGATCATGCGCAGGGAATAACCCTGTTGCAGCAGCTCGGTCAGGCCTTCGGCGATGTACAAATCGGTGGGGAAATTGCTCGCTTCGCTGACGATCACCTTGCGGCCGGGCTGACGTTGGCGCTGCACGCTCAACGCGGCGCTGAGCACTTTGAACAGGTTGATGGAGGTGGTATCGGTGATCACCACTTCACCGTCGCGCGCGCCGATCAGCGGTGCCAGCCGGTCTCCCAGGCGCTGGGATAAATCTGCCCAGCCGGCGCTGTTCCAGCTGCGGATCAAGCCATTGCCCCACTCCTCGCTGATGACCTGTTGCGCCCGCGCAAGCGACGCCACAGGGCGGGCGCCGAGGGAGTTGCCATCGAGGTAGATCACGCCCTGGGGCAACGCGAACTGGTCACGCAAGGGCGCCAACGGGTCCTGCGCGTCGAGGGCTTGGCAATGCCGGCGGGTGGTCATGAGCAATCCTGCTTTTTATCAGTAGAGTTGGCCTAAATAATGAACGAAGATTTAAAGAATTTTCGTGCAAAGTGCCGCGCAACAGGCTAACTAAGCGCCAGGAAATTCGAATTTAACCTCCAAACACGCGGATTTATTCTAACCATGATTCTCGACGCCACCGACCTGCGCCTCCTGCATTTCCTGCAACAGGATGGCCGTATCAGCAACCAGGAATTGGCCGAAAAAGTCGCGCTGTCGCCCTCCGCGTGCCTGCGCCGTTTGCGCCTGCTGGAGAGCGAGGGAATCATCAGCGGCTACCGCGCGGTGTTGAATGCCGAGCAATTGGGGATCGAGCTGGAGGCGATTGTGCACCTGTCGTTGCGCCAGGACGTGGAGGACTGGCACGAGACGTTTATCAAGAAGGTGCAAAGCTGGCCGGAAGTGGCCAGTGCGTACGTGATTACCGGCGCGAGTAACTATGTGCTGCGTGTGCAAGCGCGAAACTTGAAGCACTTTTCGGACTTCATCGTGAACCACCTGAACCGCACGGCGGGGGTGGTGGATATCCGTTCGGAGATCGTGTTGCAGAAGATCAAGGACCGGGATGAAGTGCTGGACCTGGTTATCCGCAAGTAAACAGCCACACCACAAAACCCATGTGGAAACTGGAACCTGTGGGAGCTGGCTTTCTGTGGCGAGCGGGCTTGCCACGACGTCAGCAACAAAATCAGTTACGCCTGCGAAACGGCATCAAGATCCCGCGGCCCCCCGCCAATGGTCGAATCCATACAGCAATGGCTGGCGGATCAGGCACTTGATAGCGTTCAGCTGTATTACGAAAAGTTTACGCAGAGTAATATCTGACCCCTCAGCAGTTCTGAGGGGCTGATGCTGCGCGCACTCAACCCTGAGAAAAACAAGTAGAAGGGAATGTTAATGGCGGATGACATGGTTAACCCGGTGGGCCTCAAGCGTGGCCTGAAAAACCGGCACATTCAGCTGATCGCCTTGGGAGGGGCGATCGGCACAGGGTTGTTCCTCGGTTCGGCCGGGGTGCTCAAGTCGGCTGGGCCGTCGATGATCCTCGGCTACGCGATCGCCGGGTTTATCGCGTTCCTGATCATGCGCCAGCTTGGCGAGATGATCGTCGAAGAGCCGGTGGCCGGCTCCTTCAGCCACTTCGCGCACAAATACTGGGGCGGCTACCCAGGCTTCCTGGCGGGCTGGAACTACTGGGTACTTTACGTGCTGGTGGGCATGGCCGAGCTGACGGCGGTAGGCAAATACATCCAGTTCTGGTGGCCGGAAATCCCGACCTGGGTCAGCGCGCTGGTGTTCTTTGTCGCGGTGAACCTGATCAACACCCTGAACGTGAAGTTCTTCGGCGAGACCGAATTCTGGTTCGCGATCATCAAGGTGGTGGCGATTGTCGGCATGATCGTGCTCGGCTGCTACCTGCTGTTCAGCGGCACCGGCGGCCCGCAAGCGAGCGTCAGCAACCTGTGGAGCCACGGCGGGTTCTTCCCGAATGGCGGCATGGGGCTGTTGATGTCCATGGCGTTCATCATGTTCTCGTTTGGTGGCCTGGAACTGGTCGGCATCACTGCCGCCGAGGCCAGCGAGCCGCGCAAAGTCATCCCCAAAGCCATCAACCAGGTGGTCTACCGGATCCTGATTTTCTACGTCGGCGCCCTCACCGTGCTGCTGTCGCTGTACCCGTGGGATCAACTGCTGCAAACCCTCGGCGCCTCAGGCGATCCCTACAGCGGTAGCCCGTTTGTACAGATTTTCTCGCTGATCGGTAACGACACCGCCGCGCACATCCTCAACTTCGTGGTGCTGACCGCGGCGTTGTCGGTGTACAACAGTGGCGTGTACTGCAACAGCCGCATGCTGTTCGGCCTGGCCGAGCAAGGCGACGCGCCAAAAGCACTGATGAAGCTGAACAAACAAGGCGTGCCATTGCGAGCCCTGGGGATTTCGGCGTTGGTGACGTTGCTGTGCGTGGTGGTCAACTACGTCGCGCCGCAAAGTGCGCTGGAGTTGTTGTTCGCGCTGGTGGTTGCCTCGCTGATGATCAACTGGGCGCTGATCAGCATCACTCATATCAAGTTCCGCAAGGCCATGGGCGAGCAAGGCGTGACGCCATCGTTCAAGACCTTCTGGTTCCCGTTCAGCAACTACCTGTGCCTGGCGTTCATGGTGATGATTGTGAGCGTGATGCTGGCGATTGAGGGTATTCGTGAGTCGGTGTACGCGATGCCGGTGTGGGTGGGGGTTATCTATGTGGCCTATCGGCTGCGGATGAGAAACACGAAAGTAGCCGTGGCGCAGTAACCCCTGTGGGAGCGGGCTTGTGTGGCGAGGGAGCTTGCTCCCGTTCGACTGCGTAGCAGTCGCCAGCTTTTGGGGGTGCTTCGCACCCCAGCGGGAGCAAGCTCCCTCGCCACAAAAGCCAGCTCCCACAGTTGGATGTATTCCAAAATGAGAAGCCCCGGTTATCCGGGGCTTTTTGTTTAGAGCGTTGAACGCACTCGCCACAGCTCCGGGAACAGCACGGTGTCGAGCATCTTGCGTAAATACCCCACGCCTTCAGTGCCACCGGTGCCAGGCTGGAAGCCGATAATCCGCTCCACCGTGGTCACATGGCGGAAGCGCCATTGGCGGAACGAATCTTCCAGGTCGATAAACTTCTCGGCCAACTGATACAAATCCCAGTAACGGCTTGGATCGCGATACACCTCGCGCCACGCCGCCTCCACGGATTCATCATGAACGGTGGCCGCCGCAGGGTCGCGTTCGGCACGTGTGGGGTTAATCGCCAAGCCCGCTTTGGCCATCAAATTGATCGCCTCGTCATACAGCGACGGCGTGGCAATCGCCACTTTCAACTGGTTCAACAACTCCGGCCGATGGGCGTGCGGCCGCAGCAGTGCCGCGCTTTTGTTACCGAGGATAAATTCGATCTCGCGGTACTGGAACGACTGGAACCCCGACGACTGCCCCAGGAACGGGCGAATCGCCTTGTATTCCGACGGCGTCATGGTCGCCAGCACCGCCCAGGCATGCACCAGTTGATCGAAAATCCGCGACACCCGCGCGAGCATTTTGAACGCCGGCGGCAACTCGCCCAGGCGCAGGTGTTCGCGGGCGGCCTTGAGTTCGTGGAGCATCAGTTTCATCCACAGCTCAGAGGTCTGGTGCTGAATGATAAAGAGCATTTCGTTGTGGTTCGGCGACAGCGGGTGCTGGGCGCTGAGCACTTTGCCCAAATCCAGGTAGTCGCCGTAGCTCATGGACTCGGAAAAATTCAGTTCGGCGTTATGCCATTCTTCGGACGGCTGATAGTCAGCAGAGAAAGGGCATTGGCTCATCGCGTGGGCTCCTTGAGCGGGCGCAGGATTGCGCGGACCGGGCTGGCATCGAGGTGGGCAAACCGCAGCGGCAGCGCGATCAGTTCATAGTCGCCCTCGGGCACATCATCGAGCACGATGCCTTCGAGAATCGCCATGCCATGGCGCGCCACGGCGTTGTGGGAATCCATGGTCTTGGACTGTTGCGGGTCCAGCGACGGCGTGTCGATACCGATCAGACGCACGCCCAGGCTGGCAAGCAGCTCAATGGTTTGCGGGGCGATGGCGGTGAAGTTCGAATCCCATTCGGTCAGCGGCGCCTGTGCATAAGTGCGCAGCAGCACGCGCTCCGGCAAGTTATCCACACGCCCTTGCAACTGATGGGGTTGCACCAGCGCGCCACTGCCCAGGCAATGCAGCACCCGGCACGGGCCCATGTACACGTCCAGCGACACCTCGCCAATCGGCGCGCCGTCCGCGCTGTAATGCAGCGGCGCATCCACATGGGCGCCGGTGTGCGGCGAGAAGGTGACGCGCCCCACGTTCACCGGGCACTCGGGGCCAAACTGCCACACGCGCTCTTCCTGGAACGGCGTGTCGCCCGGCCAGGTCGGGGTGGCCGTGCTCAAGGGCGGGCTGATGTCCCACCACGTTTTTATTGGGTTCATTTGAAGGCTCTCACTCGTTCTTGGGTGAATGATACGAGGGCCGGTTACGAATTTTCTTGCGAATTCTGGCGCCGAGTGGGAAATCTTTCGCACTTACTGCGAAGAAAGGTCTGATTGACGCCTGGAAATGTCGTCTGACGACGATAGCCCAATCACCAACGATCAAATGTGGGAGCGGGCTTGCTCGCGAATGCGGTGTATCAGCCACACATAAGTTGACTGACCCACCGCATTCGCGTTCAAGCCCGCTCCCACATGGATCGCGCCGTGCCTGACCAATCGCCTTGCCCTGCGCTTCTGGGCATCCCGATGTCGAGTTCAGACCACTGACACAACGCCCCAAGCCGTAGGGTTCACCTTTCCCTTTCTTGCCTCGGAGCCATCATGACCCAGCCCATCACCGTACTGCGCGACACCCACCCCTTGCCGGTACTGGATGCCTGCAAATGGGAAAAACTCGAAGGCGACCCGCATACCGTCAACCTCAACGCCTACACCAGCGAAGACGGCAGCAAGATCATGGGCACCTGGATCTGCACACCCGGCAAGTGGTACGTGGACTACGTGAAGTGGGAATACTGCCACTTTCAGGAAGGCTACTGCATCATCACACCTGAAGGCATGGAGCCGATTCACTTGCGGGCTGGGGATATCTTTGTGGTGGAACCGGGGATGAAAGGCACGTGGGAAGTGGTCGAGACGGTGCGTAAGTATTTTGTGTTTGCTTGATTAACCTCTACATCGAGCCGCTTTCCTGTGGCGAGCGGGCTTGCCCCGCGTTGGGCTGCGCAGCAGCCCCAATGAAAACGCCGCATTCTTTCAGGAAGAATGCGGCGTCTGGTTTTAGGGCTGCTGCGCAGCCCAACGCAGGGCAAGCCTGCTCGCCACAACAATCAAGCTCACATGATCATTCAGGTTTGCGATAGCTGTTGATGATCGCCGAGAAGTCTTTACCGCCTTCCCCGCGCTGGCTCATCGATTGATACAGCTGCTGGGCCACAGCGCCCAAAATCACCGGCTGTTTCACCTGACGTGCTGCCTCGGTGGCCAGGCCCAAGTCCTTGAGCATCAAGTCGGCACCAAACCCGCCGGTGTAACCTCGGGACGACGGCGCGGTTTCGATCACGCCGGGCCACGGGTTGTAGGTGTCCGAACTCCAGCAGCGCCCGGTGGAGCTGTTGATAATGCCTGCCAGCACTTGGGTGTCGATGCCCAGCGCATCGCCGAGGGCCATGGCTTCGCTGACGCCGACCATGCTGATGCCCAGCAACAGGTTGTTGCAGATCTTGGCGATCTGCCCGGTGCCGACATCGCCGCAATGCACGATGTTGCGGCCCATCTGCGCCAGCACCGGTTGCAGCGTCGCGAACAGCTCCGGGGTGGCGCCGACCATGAAGGTCAACGTGCCCGCCTGCGCGCCGCCTGTGCCGCCGGAGACCGGAGCATCAGCCACGGTCACACCTTGTTTCGCCGCCGCAGCCGCGACGTCGCGGATGGTTTGCGGGTCGATGGTGCTGCAATCCACCGCCGGCACGCCTTGGCCGATGCCGGCCAGCACACCGTCTTCATTGAGCCACACGCTGCGCACGTGGGCAGCGGCGGGCAGCATGGTGATCACCAGCTCTGCGCCGCTGGCCGCATCACGCGGCGAGTCGCTGATGCTGCCGCCCAGCTCGGCGAGCTCCTTGAGCACCGCCTGGTTCAGGTCGAACAGGTTCAGCGCGTGGCCAGCCTTGATCAGGTTGCAGGCCATGGGCGCGCCCATGTTGCCCAAGCCGATAAATGCAATCTTCATGGTCGTCTCCCGAAATCAGCGCAGGTTGATGGTGGTGTTCACGCCATCGTTGACCGTGTCGTCGTCGAACCAGCGGCTGGTGACGGTTTTGGTCTGGGTGTAGAACTGCACCACTTGCTTGCCGTACGGGCCGAGGTCGCCGAGTTTGGAACCCCGCGAACCGGTGAAACTGAAGAACGGCACAGGCACCGGAATAGGGATGTTGATGCCGACCTGGCCCACGTCGATTTCGCTCTGGAACTTGCGTGCCGCCGCACCGCTTTGGGTGAACAGGCCGGTGCCGTTGCCGAACGGGTTGGCGTTGACCAGTGCGATGGCCTCGTCCAGCGTATCGACTTCCAGCACCACCAGCACCGGGCCGAATATTTCCTGGGTGTAGATTTGCATGTCGGTGGTCACGCCCGAGAACAACGTCGGGCCGACGAAGTTGCCTTGCTCGAAGCCCGGCACCTTGATGTCGCGGCCGTCCAGTTCCAGCGTGGCGCCTTCCTTCACGCCGCTTTCGATCAGCTCCAGAATCCGCGCCTTGGCGCGCTTGGAAATCACCGGGCCGACATCCGTGCCGGCTTCGCTGCCCGCGTTGACCTTGAGCTTTTGCGCCAGCGCCTTGAGGTCCGGCAACCATTGCTTGGCCGCGCCCACCAGCACCACCACCGAGGTGGCCATGCAACGCTGGCCCGCCGCGCCGAAACCGGCGCCGACCAAGGCATTGAGGGTGTGTTCGCGGTTGGCGTCCGGCAGCACCACGGCGTGGTTCTTGGCGCCCATCATCGACTGAACGCGCTTGCCGTGTTTGCCGGCCAGGTCATACACATGAGTGCCGACGGCGGTCGACCCGACGAAGGACACGGCCTTGATGTCTTTGTGCGTGCACAGCGCATCCACCACGTCTTTGCCGCCGTGCACCACGTTAAGCACGCCAGCCGGCACACCGGCTTCCAGCGCCAGCTCTACCAGCAGCATGGTCGACAGCGGGTCTTGTTCGGACGGTTTGAGCACGAAAGTGTTGCCGCAGGCGATGGCCATCGGGAACATCCACAGCGGAATCATCGCCGGGAAATTGAACGGAGTAATGCCCGCGCACACGCCGATCGGCTGGCGCAGGGTGTAGGTGTCGACGCCACCGGCAACGTTTTCAGCGAATTCGCCCATCTGCAAGGTGCCGATGGAGCACGCGTGTTCGACCACTTCCAGGCCACGGAAAATATCGCCTTCGGCATCGGCAATGGTCTTGCCCTGTTCGGCGCTGAGGACTACGGCAATACGCTTGGAATGTTCGCGAATCAGGGCTTGCAGCTTGAGCATGATGCGCATGCGTGCGCCGATGGGCGTCAGCTTCCAGGTCTGGAAGGCGCGATGGGCTGCGTCGATGGCGGCGTTGACTTCATCGGCGGTGGCGAACGGGACTTTGGCCAGCACCTCTTGGGTGGCCGGGTTGACGATGTCTTGCCAGTGGGTGGTCTTTGACTCGACCCACTCACCATTGATCAACAACTTGACCTGTTGCACGGAAATATCGGCAGAAGCGTTCATGTGGTCTCCAATCTTGTTGTTATCCAGAGACAAGGCGCGTGAATCGCCTTGGAAATGAGGCGTTCGGACTGTTTTTCGAGTATAGATGTGCAAATCTCTAATAAGAACGCACATAAAAGCCGGTCCAATATGCAAAAAAACATCACGTCGTTAGGCTCCCTGAACTGGGATGACCTGAAGTTTTTCCTAGAAGTGGCCCGCACCCGCAAAGCCAGCGTGGCCGCCAAGCGCCTGGCGGTGGACTACACCACCGTGTCGCGGCGCATCAGTTCACTGGAAGTGTCCCTCGGCACGTTGTTGTTCGAAAAATCCCGGACCAACGGCTTTGTGCTCACCCCCGAAGGCCAGCGTTTGCTGGGGTATGCGGAGTCCATCGAAAGCACCTTGCACATGGCCTGCGAGCAGGTATCCGGCTCCGGCGTGGCGCTGTCCGGGCATGTGCGCATGGGCTGCACCGAGGGGTTTGGCAGTTTTTTTGTTACGCCGCAGTTGAGCCATTTCGTCGACACCTACCCGGCCATCTCGGTCGACATCCTGCCCCTGCCCCACTTCATCAGCCTGTCCAAACGCGAAGCCGACATCGTCATCGCCCTGGAACGCCCGGAACATGGGCCGTATGTGTGCTGCAAATTGTGCGACTACACATTGCAGCTGTACGCGACCCAGGAGTATCTGGACCAACACCCGCCTATCCGCAAACCGGCGGATTTGGCTGAGCATCCGTTTATCAGTTATGTGGATGACCTGGCGTTCAGTTCGGAGCTGTTGTATTTGGCGAATGTGGTGCCCGGCGCCAGCGCGAGTTTGCGCAGTACCAGCGTGATCGCGCAGTACGTGGCGGCGCAGCAAGGGCGGTCAATGGCGATATTGCCGTGCTTTTTGGCGGCGCAGGATTCGCGGTTATTGCCGGTGTTGGGGGAGCAGATTTCGATTACGCGGCAGTTCTGGATGTATTGCCGCGAGGATCTGAGGAAGTTGAAGCGGATTACGTTGCTGTGGGACTACATCCGGGAGGTGACGGAGCAGAATCAGGGGTTGTTGATGGGGGAAACGCGGGAGATGCGGTTTGCGGATTAAAGGGCCATCAACGACGATTCGCTTTAAATTGCAGGACGTTTCCTAGAGACTCTCCAACCTATTGCGCCTTAGGGTTCGAGCCACTAGCCTCCGTGTCTCGCTGACATCAGCGAACGGGTTTAGCGACCCGAACCCGGACACAGCCACCAACGGCAAGCGTTTATGCTCGCCGTTATCGTGTTATGGCGGCTGTGCGTGGGAGACCTTCGGGTCTGCCGGGTCCTGGGTCCGGTTCGCTAACCTGCGTACAGCTGCCACCCTTTCATGTTTAGCGACATGAATGGGTGGTTCCTAAAACTCCCAGGTATAGATCATGACTAAAATCGTCCCCGATCCACCGCTCTCCTCCATCACCACCCTCGGCGTCGTCACCTTCGGCGATTACGGCGAAAACGAAAAACCCCTGTTCCGCATCAATCCCGGCATGCCGATTGAACAAGCCCTGGAACACGCCTCCACCCTGCTCTTCTACTCCAAAAAACTCGCCATGGAAGCCGCCATGGATGTACGCGGCGAACACTACGCATGGGCCGCGCATTACCTGTGCGAGATGGGCAAAGCCGTGGTGGATGACCTGACGCAGGCGATGACGCCAGCTAACTAAACGAAAGATCGTTCCCGCGCTCTGTGTGGGAACGATCGCAGAGGCTCGGTCCCGTTCCTACATCTAAACCGCGCCAGCCCCGGCTATTTGCGGATGCCGAGCCCGAACGTCCTGCAAAAACTCAGCCGCACTGATCTTGAGCCACTCAATCAACCGAGCAATATCCGGCTCCAGCTCCCGTCCGTTTCGACAAATCACGTAATACGCTGCTGGCGACATCATCACGGGGCTATTCAGCGCAACCAACGCACCGTCTTCGAGTTGGTCATACACCAACGCAGTCCTTCCCAGCGCGATGCCTCCGCCCTTCACCGCCAGACTGATCGCCAGGCTCGAATCCGGAAATCGCGGCCCATGGTGATAAGGCGGCGCCACCAGCCCCTGGAATGCAAACCAGCTTTCCCAACCCGGGCATACCTGATCGTCTACCCGATGAATCAGCGGATATCGGGCAACATCCTCTAGCGCAATATCACCTTTCAGCCGCAAAAACTCCGGCGAACAAACCGGAAACACCGCGTCGCGCATCAGCAATTCAACATGATGATCCGGGTAGTCACCGTATCCCATCACCACCGCCACATCGTATTGATGAGCCTCCAGATTGGCGCTGTTCATATCGGCGCTGGTCAACACCAAATCAAGGTTGAACGACGCCTCAGTGTGAGAGCCGTGCATTCGGGGGATCAACCAAGTCGAACAGAGGGAAGACGTGCATGAGAGGTACAACGGTTGGGATTTACCGGGATTGAGTGAATGCAATACCCCATCCAGCGCCTTGAAAAATCCATCGGTGACCGGCAACAAGGCTTGCCCCGCAGATGTCAGCTTGACGCCGCGCGAGTGCCGCTCAAATAACTGTACGCCCCACCACTCCTCCAGCCCTGCAATTTGATGGCTGATGGCACTGGCGGTGAGGTTCAGCTCAGACGCTGCGCGCGCAAAACTACCGGTTTGCGCAGCGCTGACGAACGCTTGAAGCATCGGTGTAGGAGGCGGTCGCTGGGCCATCAGGTGCTCACTTTGATCAAGATGATCCCGCAAACAATGACGAATGCCGACAGCATTCGTCGCCAACCGAACCGTTCATGAAAGAACAGCGCGGCAATAATGGCGCCGATAATAACACTGGTTTCCCGCAGGGCTGAGACCTTGGCTACCGCGTCCAGCGACAACGCAAATAACACCAATCCGTATGAGGCCAGGTAAAAAACACCCCCTAACAAGCCGACTCGCCAATGACAGCGTATCGCCTGAGCCAAGGCCGAACGCTTCTTGGAAAAAGCCAATACCGGGATCGGAATACTTTGGAACACCGTCAGGTAGATGATGTACTGCAGCACTGTCTCACTGGCTCTTACACCCTTGGCATCAACTACCGTGTAAGACGCAATGAAAGCCCCGGCACATACCGCCATCAGAATGGGCTTGAACATCTGTGCTGTCATCCTGCGGACAAAAGTCAGGCTGATAATCCCCACACAAATCAGCGCCACCCCTGCCAACGCTAGTATTGACAGTTGCTCATGCAAGAGGAAGTAGGAAAAGAGCGCGACCAACACCGGCGGCACGCCACGCATTACGGGGTAAACCTGGCCGAAGTCCCCCGTCTCATACGCTTTAACTAGAAACAGCCGATAAACCGTATTGAGCACGACGGAGACAAGTATGTAGCCCCACACCTCCAGGCTCGGCACACTGACAAGCGGCAACGCCAACAGGCATATCACCAGCGCGGTGCCATCAACCATGGCCAAGGTCATAAAGCGACTGCTACCGGCGCGGACGACAGCGTTCCAAGTGGCGTGCATGAAGGCAGAGATCAAGACCAGCGTGATCGCGATATCGGAATTGTCCATGGGGCTCGGCTTTTTTCTTTTGGAGACAGGGAGGCATGGAATGATTGGCAAGCCGCATCTGAAACCTGGCACATCTCAATACCGGGATAACGCTCAAGAAAAATCGAAATGCACAGCTCGGGGGGCTTTTTTCGAGAGAGCTAAACGTTCGATGTGATCAACCATCGTTGCATTTCGGAACGTAACTTGGCTCTTCGAATCCCGAGCGGCTATTGCCTGGCTATCACGTTGCAACGCCGAGAACATCGACGAATCAACTGTTACATCAGCTCCGGAATAAATCAGTGCCAGCACCTCGGGATTACTGATCGACATCTGCTGTTTTTCCGAAAAGTTAGTTTGTGCGCCGTGTAGTTCATCATGCAGGGGTATTGAACGCCTGACTTTAGGTGCCTCTTGGCCAAAAACAATGAAATTCATGCTCATTGCAATCCTTTACGGCAGTTAGTCAGAGCGGCCATTTAACTAAGTTCGCCAGTTCTAAAGAAGAGAATCCTCATCACCCCAGCCATCAAGATTCGTCATGCCAGACCATTCCTACAATCAAAAAATTGATGGCTTGCGCAGGCGATTGGTCATGAACACACCTCCGCTCCTGCTGTTTTTTCTTAAGAAATTCATCATGGAAGCTGCTGTAGATATGCGCGCCGAGCCGTTAAGCGCGCAACGTTAAAATGTGGGGAGCTTGCTCGCGAAGGCGGTGTGGCAGGCAATAGACCCTTGGCTGAACGACCGCACTCGCGGGCAAGCCCGGCTCCCACAGTTGAGCTGCGCCGAGCACAAAATTCAGGCTCTACACACATAAGTGTGGGAGCTGGCTTGCCTGCGATGGCGGTGGGTCAGGCAATAGATTCTTGGCTGAATGACCGTATTCGCGAGCAAGCCCGCTCCCACAGTTGGACTGCGCCGGGCACAAAATTCAGGCCTTGCACAAATAGGTGTGGGAGCTGGCTTGCCTGCGATGGCGGTGTGTCAGGCAATAAATCCTTGCCTGGATGACCGCCATCGCGAGCAAGCCCGCTCCCACAGTTGAGCTGCGCCGAGCACAAAATTCAGGCCCTACACACATAAGTGTGGGAGCTGGCTTGCCTGCGATGGCGGTGGGTCAGGCAATAGATTCTTGGCTGAATGACCGT
>NZ_JAUTYR010000136.1:0-581 GCF_041946035.1 Pseudomonas sp. AMR01 | reverse complement strand
CAAATGGCCATTACAGATCGTCTCAACAAGTAAGTCGTTGAAAAATCTATATCTTCTTGATGCCGGTCCGAAAGGGTCGGCATTTTGCTTTGGAGCTCTGGAGGCCGGACTCGGAAGTTGACTGAAGGCGCTAGATGTTCTCATAAAGTTCTCATGGATCCGGATCCTTTCGTTTAGCCCAAGGCAGCCCGTCGCTGTCGAATGTTGGTCGCCGAGCTATCGGCGAACCGACCTAGAGAGGACATCAAATGCCCCGCATCAAATTTTCCGATGTCAGATTCCCTAATCCCGATGCTCCGTCAGCGTTTGACATCGAAGCCCGCCTGAAGCGTCACCTTATCAATTTTCGGAAGAAGAGAGGCAAACTCGAAGGAGGCAATCATGTTTCTGATCGAGATCGGCTCAATATTCGACGGAAGGTAGTCGCCTACAAAGATGCGGTTTCTCGTAGATCAGGCATGGATCATCTAGCCGACAAAGACCGTCAGAAGTTGGAAGTATTCCGCCACGGCGTAGAGCTTATTTCAGTCGAAACCGAACACCATGCAGACGAAATTGCCTCTGCTATTCATTCTGAGATG
>NZ_JAUTYR010000135.1:0-583 GCF_041946035.1 Pseudomonas sp. AMR01 | reverse complement strand
GGGCCATGGGGTCTGCGGGATCAGCCGTGGCTCGGCGCGGTCCATCGTGGCCACAGTGACCTTTATGGTGACAGCCTTTGCCACGGTTTTCGTCATGCGTCATTTGATCGGAGCTTGATATGAAACAGCTTTTCGCACTCCTCTCTGGCCTGATCTTTGGGCTTGGTCTGATCGTCTCGGGCATGGCAAACCCAGCGAAGGTCCTCAATTTTCTTGACGTCTTTGGCACATGGGATCCAAGCCTTGCCTTTGTCATGGGCGGGGCCATTGCGGTGACTGCGCCCGGCTTTGCGCTGCTGTTCCGCAACCGGCAAACGCCGATGTTTGACAGCAAGTTCCGCGTGCCGACCCGCACCGATCTGGAGCCGAAACTGCTAACCGGTGCGGCGATCTTTGGCATTGGCTGGGGGTTGGGCGGTTTCTGCCCCGGCCCCGCGCTGACCTCATTGCCTGCCGCCGCGACTGGTACGCTGGTCTTTGTCCCCTTCATGCTAATCGGCATGTGGGCCGCGCGTCATACGCCTGACATTACACCAAACGCGAAAGGAGCCGCGTCATGAGCGATCCGCTGAACTCCCCCATT
>NZ_JAUTYR010000134.1:0-584 GCF_041946035.1 Pseudomonas sp. AMR01 | reverse complement strand
CCAAGGATGTTAGACAACAAAAGGTTGATTTATCACAATACACTGCAATCATTCTTACAAGTCGAAACTCTGTTGATCATTTCTTTAGAATTGCCGAAGAAATGAGATATAAGGTGCCCGATACCCTTAAGTATTTTTGCCAAAGCGAAGCTGTAGCCTATTACCTTCAAAAGTATGTGGTTTACAGAAAGAGAAAGATTTATGTAGGAAAAAGAACTTTTGCTGAATTATCACCCCTTATCAAGAAATATAAAACTGAGAAATTCCTTCTTCCATCTTCAGATATGCTGAAGCCGGACGTGCCCAAGACGCTTAATAAATTGGGTGTAGATTGGAAGAAAGCTGTTTTTTACAAGACAGTAGTAAGTGATCTTTCTCACCTAAGAGAAGTTTTTTATGATATTCTGGTTTTCTTTAGCCCTAGCGGAATAAAATCCCTCTTCGAAAACTTTCCCGATTTTAAACAGAACGATACTAAAATTGCTGTTTTTGGAAATACTACGGTGAAAGCCGAAAAAGAACATGGTCTTGTAGTTAACATACAGGCGCCAACTCCTGAAACTCCGTCAATGACTATGGCGCTT
>NZ_JAUTYR010000133.1:0-586 GCF_041946035.1 Pseudomonas sp. AMR01 | reverse complement strand
CAGCCTTGGCGACCCGCAGATCGCCCTTGACCGGCTGCGCCTGCGCCGCCCGCTCTGCCATGCGCTTTTGATGGGCCTGCCACACGGCGGCAGAGGCCGCGTCGCCCGCGCCAATCGCCTGATCGTCCAGAAGCGCGCGGATCGGCCGTCCCGGCAGGCTGGCATCCAACCGCGCCAAAGCCGCCTGCTGCGATGGCACACGAAAGCGCCGCACCGCAAAGATCACCGTGCCAAGAAACGACAGACCAACCAGCGCCAGCACCGCCCAAAGCGGCGAGCCAGTGAGACGTTCCTGCAGCCCCATCATAAGCAGCGCCAACACCGCCAGACAAAGCGTCAGCATCGGCCAGAACGCTTGCACCAAGGTCTCTGCCAACATCCCCGCCCAGGTCAGCCGCAGCGGCCAACGCAATGCGCGCAGCCCGTCTGTCCTGTCAGTGGATGTCCGCATAGGTCACGCTCCCGCGCTCCGGCGGCGGGGTGCCGTCAGAGCCATTCAGGGATAGTATCGCGGTTTATCATTTCGTCAAAGCTCGGCCTTGGGCGGATAACCGCGAATTGATCGCCATTAACCAAAACTTCAGGG
>NZ_JAUTYR010000132.1:0-588 GCF_041946035.1 Pseudomonas sp. AMR01 | reverse complement strand
AAAGTCGTTTTCGCTGCCATGCCGATCTGCTGGGCCACTGGATCAAGCCGTTTGCGCAGCCAGTCGCGGGGCAAGGGCAGGGTTGCGCGGGGTTTTAACATTGAGACATCGATAACCGGCTCTGCCGCGCCCTCAGCCCCATTCGCGCGGATTTTTCCGGCCTCAACAGCAAAGGCCAGATCATGGCCCAGTTCTTCGTCCAACACTTTGACCAAGCGCGCCAACCTCTTCGGGTGCTCTGCGTATTTCAGCAGATCCGCCGCGGCGCGCCGTGTCTCTGGCCCGTAGAGGAAAGGTATCCTGGCCCAGGTCGCGAGGTCATTAAAAATCGCATTGGGCGCAAGGTGTGTGCCGTCGCCAAAGCTGTGCCGGATTTCGCTGCCCATACCCAACTGTGGCATCACTCGGCTAATCGACAAGGACCGGTCAAAATCGGTGCCGCCCAACCGGATTCCATAACTGGCCAGAATGTCGATCTCGTCAGTGCCGCCTTGGCGGAAAAGTGTGAAATCCGATGTGCCGCCGCCGATGTCGACCACCAGGCCCAGATCCCCGGGGCGCAGGGCATGGCGGTTGGCCAGCGCTGCC
>NZ_JAUTYR010000131.1:0-589 GCF_041946035.1 Pseudomonas sp. AMR01 | reverse complement strand
GCGATTGCGCGGTATCCTGGATATCGTTCGCCCCGATGACCTCCGTGTATCAATGCGATTGCCGCAGCAAATCGGTGCGATAGCGACAACGCTTCTGGACTATGCGCAAGTATTCCAAGAACAGCGCACCAATCTTTCTGCCACGAGAGAAAAGCGGTGCAGCACTGGTGTCGCTCGCGTGCCAATGATGACGGCAATGTGCGGAAGCAATCGATACCCTTGTATCGCGGATGCATCACAGGTGCCTCCGCGTGCAAAAGCGATGCACCCTGATGTGCTGTGAAGACGTGCTGCTACGCAACGGGAAACCCATCTGGAAAACAAGAGACCTCGGACCACCGGGGTAAAACCAGTAGCAGATTGGGGACCCGCCATGGCCCGCCCAAAAAAATTAGCATCTGAAACGCGTAAGCGATGGGACAAGCTATACGCAACCGAGGCTGAACGCGCGGAAATCTCTGCCGCGGCCGCAGCTGCAGACCTGTCCGTCAGCAAGTACTTGATCGCCAGACATCGCGGCGAACGGCTGCAAACGGCAAGGTCCGACGGGGCTCTATTGCAGGCCCTCTCCGTCGCAAACGCACGCTTA
>NZ_JAUTYR010000030.1:0-59213 GCF_041946035.1 Pseudomonas sp. AMR01 | reverse complement strand
CGAGTGGTGGGGCACAGACCTTTTGGTTACTTTTGGGGCGTTTGCCAAAAGTGACCCGCTGTAAGAGCGGAACCAATTTCAGCCGTTACCGCACCAACGGATATGTACCCAAAAACCCCCACAACACCACTCACCCAGCCTTACGCTCTTGCGCTCGCCCCACCGAACACACTTCATCCAAAAACTTCACCACGGTCCCCATGCACGCCTGGCGCTCTTCCACGTGAGGCATGTGGCTGGAGTCTTCAAACAACGCCCAGCGTACGTCAGCAATCTCATCCAGAAACGGCTTCACCACCAACGGCGTGGCCTCGTCATGGCGCCCGGAAATCACCAGCGTCGGCACGTTGACTGCCGATAAGCGGCCAATCACGTTCCAGTCTTTCAAGCTGCCGATCACGTGAAACTCGGTCGGCCCGCTCATGGCGTGGTACACCGTCGGGTCTGCGTCCACGGCGGCAAAGGTGCGTGCCACTTCTTCCGGCCACGGGTTGACGCGGCACACGTGCTGGTCATAAAAAATCCGCGACGCGGCCAGGTATTCAGGGTTTTGGTAGTCACCCGTCTCTTCGTATTTGAGCAGCGTTTCATGCACACCTTCAGGCAACAATTTGCGCAGGCGGTTGGCCTCGCTGACCCACGTGCGCATGCACGTTGGGGAGTTGGCCGGGATAAACGCGCGCAGGCCCTTGGGTTGCAGAATGGCGTGCTCGCTGCCGAGCATGCCGCCCCAGGATTGCCCGAGGATCGCGTAGTTATCACTGATGTGCAGGTGGTCCAGCAGGTTGTTCAATTCTTCAAGGAACAGGCCGACGGTCCAGAAGGACGGGGCTTTTTCCGGCAGGTGCGTGGAGCGGCCGTTGCCCAGTTGGTCGTAGTGAATCACCGCATGGCCGCTGGCGGCGACGTCCTTGAAGGCGTCGACGTAGTCATGGGTGCAACCCGGGCCGCCGTGGATGATCACCAACGGTGTACGGCCACTGGCCAGGTCGCCGGTGACGCGGTACCAGGTCTGGTAGGCGCCAAAGGCCGCATAGCCTTCGCGGATCTTTTCGATGAATTCCATTTCGTGCCCTGCTCTGAAAAAAGGATCAGGGACACGATAATCGGCGGGTGAAATTTAGGTAACTAGCAAAACAGCTAGGTTTTACCGACAGTCAATCTTCCAGCAGGCGGTAATGGGTGGCGCGTACCACCGCCTGAACACGGTTTTTGGCGCCCAGTTTGTGCATCGCTGAGGCCAGGTGCAGGGTGACTACTGCCAGGGAACGGCTCAATTGCGTGGCGATGTCGGCGGCGGTCAGGCCGTCGGCGGCCCATTTCAGGCATTCGCGCTCGCGCTTGGTCAGATGAATATGCGGGTAAGTGCGTAGCTCTTTGCTGAACAACGGGTAGGCCGCTTCCTGCAACGCGTGGGTAATCAGGCTGAAATCGGCGAGGGTTTGCTGCGCATCCTTCAACACTGTTTGTGCCTTGCCGGTGCGCAGGCCGGTCAGGGAGGCGAAACCACCGCGCGGCAGGTGGATGGGCACGCTGACGCCGCAGGTTAATTGGCGCTCATGCAGATAAGAGGACACCGGCGCGTGGCACGGGTCGATGATCTTTTGCAGCGCGGTCTCGGCCTTTGCATCGTAGGACCATACGAACGGCGACACCGTGCTCAGGGCCAGGTGCTGCACCGGATCGATCTGGTAAAACCCTTCGCTGCACCATAAGGCGTGCCAGTCGGTGGGGGTATTACGCAGTTCCAGCACGGAAGGCGTGATAAGGGCGCCGTCATGGTCGATCGGCACCGGGGTGTAGTCGTACACCAGCGCATCGAAGCCCAACTGCTGGGCGAGGATAAATGTATTGTCCATCTGCTCATCCAGGCTCCTGCCCGGCATGAGACGGCTGTTGAAGGCAGTTAGCTTGGCCAGCATCCGTTCTGCTCCCGAATTCATTTGAATCTCGACTTGCGGCAAGTAGAATGCCACGCCCCGGCGAAGGACTGCCAGGCCAAACCTATAAGAAATACTAGGTTATGGACGCACGGCATCCTCGGTAGTGTTGGCCTGATAAACGGCCGCTACCTGCCAGGCCGATACAACACAAGGAATGTATGCATGTGGCGTGAAATTGCCCCCGACCAGCAATACAACGTGACAGTCGACGGCCATAACCTCGTGGTCTACAGCTTTGGCGAGGGCGATGAGGTGCTGCTGTGTCTCAACGGCGGGCCGGGCCTGCCGTGTGACTACTTGCGCGACGCCCATGGCTGGCTCAAGAACCATAACCTGCGAGTGGTTGCATTCGACCAGCTTGGCACCGGCGCATCAGCCAGACCGACCGACGTTTCGCTGTGGGAAATCGGCCGTTATGTCGAAGAAGTCGAAACCGTGCGCCAAGCCCTGGGCCTGGGCCGCGTGCATTTGCTGGGGCATTCCTGGGGCGGCTGGCTCGGCATCGAGTACGCCATCCATTACCCCGACGCGCTGAAAAGCCTGATCCTGGAAAACACCGTCGGCGACATTCCGCACCTTTCTCAAGAACTCGAACGCCTGCGCGGCGCCCTCGGCAGCGAAACCGTGGCGATGATGCAGCGCCACGAAGCCATGGGCACGCTCGATCACCCGCAGTACCAGGCCGCCATTACCTTGCTCAACTATCGTCACGTCTGCCGCCTGGACGAGTGGCCCGCGCCGGTCAAACGTTCTCTCGATGACTGGAACATGGGCCCTTACGAGACCATGCAAGGCCCCAACGAATTCCTCTACATCGGCAACCTCAAGGACTGGAACCGCCTCAAGGAGATGGCCGCGTTCAAGATGCCGATGCTGATCACCACCGGGCAGCACGACGAACTCACGCCGGCCTGCGCCCAGCGCATGAAACTGGCGGCCAAACACGCCGAACTGCACGTGTTTCCCAACAGCAGCCACATGCCATTTTATGAGGAGCCCCAAGCGTACTTCCCGGTGCTGCTGGACTTCCTCGCGCGTAACCGGGGCTGACGGATGAACCTGGCGCGTTATCGTTTTGTGCTGTCCCGGCCGCTGCAATTGCTGCCGGTGCTGTTTGGCATTAGCCTGATCACCTTTGTGCTGGTGCGCTCTATTCCCGGCGACCCGGCGCGTGCGCTGTTGGGGTCGCGCAGCACGCCGGACGCCTTGCTGAAAATCCGCGCCCAGTACGGCCTCGACCAGCCTCTGTGGCTGCAATATTTCTACTTCCTCAAGAACCTGCTCAAGGGCGATCTCGGCCAATCACTGCTTTATAAAGTCGACGCCTTGAAACTCATCGTCACCCGTATCGAGCCGACCCTGGTATTGGTGCTCGGCAGTGTGGTGCTGGCGCTGTTGATCGCGGTGCCGCTGGCCACGGTGGCGGCGCGCAATAAAGGCGGCTGGGCGGACAATTTGATCCGCGTGTTCACCACGGTCGGCCTGGGCATGCCAGCATTTTGGCTGGGCTTGATGCTGATTCTGTTGCTGAGTGTGCAGTGGGGCTTGTTCCCGGTGTCCGGCTACGGGCGCACGTTGGTGGACAAGGCTCACCATATGGTGTTGCCATGCCTGACTATCGCGCTCGCGCTGTCGGCGGTGCTGGTGCGCAATTTGCGCGCGAGCATGTTGATGGAGTTGCAGGCCGATCACGTCACCGCCGCGCGCGCGCGTGGGTTGTCGCAAGCGGCTGTATTCCGCCGTCATGTATTGCCCAATTCCCTGGTGCCGGCGGTCAACCTGCTGGCGGTGAATATCGGCTGGCTGATTAGCGGCACGGTGGTGATCGAAAGCCTGTTCGCCATTCCCGGCATCGGCCAGTTGCTGGTGCGCGGGATCTTCACGCGCGACTACATGGTGGTTCAAGGCGTAGCGATGGTGCTGGCCTGCGCGACCGTGGTGGTGAACTTCCTGGCTGACGTGGCAACGGTCGCCCTGGACCCGCGAGTGAAAATGCAATGAGCACGCGCCGATTGAGTGCACCCTGGCGTTTGCGCCTGCGGTTTGGTTTTCGCAACGGTCGACTGACGGCAGCGTGGGGCGTTTTGATCCTCTTCGCGTGGTTCGCTCTGGCGCTGTTCGCGCCGTGGGTCGCGCCCTACGACCCCATTGCGCAGAACACCGATTTCAATTTATTGGCGCCCAGTCTCGCCCATCCATTCGGCACCGATAACTACGGCCGGGATATTCTTTCAAGGGTGATCTGGGGCGCGCGGATTGACCTGCAATTGGCCGTGATTGGCGTGATTTTTCCGTTCATGATCGGCACCTTCGTTGGCGCCGTGTCCGGCTACATCGGCGGGCGTTTCGACAGCTTCTGCATGCGCGTGATCGACGTGATCCTGGCCTTTCCGTTTCTGGTGCTGATGCTGGCGATCATGGCCATCCTCGGGCCGGGCTTGAAGAGTTTTTATATCGCTATGGCGCTGGTGGGCTGGGTCTCGTATGCGCGGCTGATCCGCTCGCAGATCCTGGTGCTCAAGGAGAGCGAATTTGCCCTGGCCGCCAAGAGCCTGGGCTTCGGCCATGGGCGCATTCTGTTCCGGCATTTGTTACCGAATGCGATGTTTGGCTCGATTGTGTTTTCCATGTCTGACGCGGTGCTGGTGCTGCTCAATGGCGCCGCCGTGAGCTACCTCGGCCTGGGCGTGCAACCGCCGACGGCCGAGTGGGGGACGATGGTCGCCGAAGGGCAAGCGTTCATCACCACCGCGTGGTGGATCTGCACCTTTCCGGGCCTGGCCATTGTGACCCTGGCCATGGGTTTCAGCCTGCTCGCCGATGGTGTCGCGCAAGTGCTGGGGGATCGCGTATGAGCCTGCTGCAAGTGCGCGACCTCAGCGTGATCGCCAATAACACCGGGCGCGATGTCACCCTGGTTGACCGCGTGTCCTTCGACCTTGCCGAAGGTGAAATTCTTGGCCTGGTCGGCGAGAGCGGTTCGGGCAAGACCCTGGCGTGTCGCGGGTTGATGCGGTTGTTGCCTTCGCAGCATCTGCGGGTGCAGGGCGGTTCGGTGCGTCTGGCCGGTAAAGACTTGCTGCCGTTGGATGAGGCCGGTATGCGCGCGGTGCGTGGCGGGCAACTGGGCATGATTTTCCAGAACCCCAGCAGCCACCTCGACCCCTTGATGCGCATTGGTGACCAGATCGCCGAAGGCATTCGTTTGCATCAAGGTGCGTCGAAAAAAGACGCGCGCCTGCAAGCCATTGATGTGCTGCGTCAGGTCGGCATTCCCGACCCGCAGGCGCGGGTCGACAACTACCCCCATGAGTTTTCCGGCGGCATGCGTCAGCGCGCGATGATCGCTGTGGCGTTGGGCTGCAACCCGAACGTATTGATCGCCGATGAACCGACCACCGCGCTGGACGTGACGGTGCAGGCGCAAATCCTGCGCCTGTTGCTGGATTTGCGCGACACGCGCGGCCTGTCGATCATCATGATCACCCACGACCTCGGCGTGGTGGCGCAAACCTGTGATTCCATCGCGGTGATGTACGCCGGTCGCCTGTGCGAGTACGGCAGCAAGTACGACTTGCTCGCTCATCCGCAACACCCCTACACCGCCGGCCTGATCGATTGCCAGCCCGCCCGCAGCAGCGGTCACGCCTTGCTGCGCACTATCCCCGGCCAGCCGCCATTACTGGATGCGTTGCCCACCGGTTGCCGCTTCAATCCGCGCTGCCCCCAGGTTGGTGCGCTGTGTACGCAGGTGCTGCCCGAAGGCGCGCGCGTGGCCTGTCACTATCCGTTGGGAGCGCAGCCATGAGCCTGTTGCAAATCAAGGATCTGGAGGTGCGCTTTGCTGCCGCTGGCACAGGTTTTTTCGGCCTGAACAAACAGTGGGTGAGGGCGGTGAACGGTGTGTCGCTGAACCTGGCCGCAGGCGAAACCCTCGGACTGGTCGGCGAGTCCGGCAGCGGTAAAAGCACCCTGGGCCGGGCGGTTCTGCACCTCAACCCCATCAGCGCCGGGCAGGTGCTGTTCGACGGCATCGACATGGCCCACGCCAGCCCCATCGACATCGCGCGACTGCGTCACGAAACCGCGATGATTTTTCAGGACCCGTACGCCGCGCTGAACCCACGCCATACCATCGGCGAAACCCTCGCCGAAGTGCTGCGGGTGCAGCGCAAGGTCAGCGCGGAGCAAATCCCGGCGCGGGTGAACGAACTGCTCGACCTGGTGGGCCTGCGCCCCGAATTGGCCACTCGCAAACCCGGCTCCCTCAGCGGCGGCCAGTGCCAGCGCGTCGGCATCGCCCGGGCGCTGGCGGTGGAGCCGCGTTTGATCATCGCCGATGAATGCGTGGCGGCGCTGGATGTGTCGATTCAGGGCCAGATCATCAACCTGCTGCTGGAGCTGCAACAGCGCATGAACCTGGCGATTCTGTTTATCGCCCATGACCTGGCCATCGTGCGCCGCCTGTGTGACCGCGTGGCGGTGATGTACCTGGGCAAGATCGTCGAAGAAGGCCCGGTAGAGGCGGTGTTTACCTCGCCGCGTCATCCGTATACGGCGGCGTTGATCGAAGCGATTCCGGAGATTGATCCGCACCGGCCTTTGCCTGCAGAGCCCTTGCCCGGTGAGCCACCAAGCCCGCTGAATTTGCCTGCTGGCTGCGCCTTTCACCCGCGTTGTCGGCATGCGCGGCCGATGTGTTCCTTGGTGTTGCCGCCTACCCATTTTCTGCACGAGCATCGGTACAGTTGCGTGCTTGAAGAACCCCTGCTTAACCCACTTCTGCCATTCATTAACAAGGAGTTATGACATGCAATCGCGCCACTTGAAGTTACTTGCCGCCGCCACGCTCACCGCGTGGTCGCTGACCGCAGGTTTGGCCCAGGCCGCCGGTGTCCTGACCATCGGCTGCCGTGAAGACAGCACTACGTTCGACCCGATCAAAAGCGCGCAGAACCGCGACACCTGGGTGTTCGCCAACGTCTACGACACCCTGGTGCGCGTGGATAACCTGGGCACCAAGATGGAACCGGGCCTGGCGCAAAGCTGGGATATTTCCAAGGATGGCCTGACCTACACCTTCAAGCTGCGTGACGCGAAGTTTTCTGACGGCTCGGCGATCACCGCTGAGGATGCGGCGTTCAGCCTGTTGCGTATTCGTGACAACAAGGCCTCGCTGTGGAGTGACCCGTTCAGCTTGATCGATACCGCCAAGGCGGCTGACCCGCAAACCCTGGTGGTCACCCTGAAAACCCCGGCGGTAGCCTTCCTCTCGCAATTGGCGTCGCCGACAGTGTCTATCCTGTCGGAAAAAGCCATGACCAAAATGGGCGAAGACGCCTACTCGGAAAACCCGGTGACGTCCGGCGCGTTTACCGTTGAGGAATGGCGCAAGGGTGATCGCGTTATCCTCAAGAAGAACCCGAACTTCTGGCAGGCCAAAAACGTCAGCCTGGACGGCGTGGAGTGGGTCTCGGTGACTGACGACAACACGCGCATGCGCATGGTGCAGAACAACGAACTCGACACCGCGATTTTCGTGCCGTTTTCTCGGGTTGAAGAACTGAAGAAAGACAAGAACGTGGTGATCCACTCCGACCCGTCGACCCGCGAAGATCACCTGCTGATCAACCACGCCCACGGCCTGCTCGCCAAGAAAGAAGTGCGCGAAGCGCTGGATATGGCCATCGACAAACAATCGCTGGTCAAGACCGCCACTTACGGTCAAGGCACCGTGGCTTATTCCTACATTCCGAAGGGCTCGCTGTACCACTACGCTAACAACCTGCAACGCCCGTATGACCCGACCGCCGCGAAGAAGCTGCTGGAAGAGGCTGGCGCCAAGGACTTGAAGCTCAATTACGTGGTCAACGCCGGCAACGAAGCCGACGAGCAGATTGCGGTGATCATCAAGGATCAACTGGCCAAGGTCGGCGTGACTGCCAACCTGCAAAAGGTCGACCCGACCCAGAGCTGGCAGATGCTGGTGGACGGTGAATACGATATGTCGGTGATGTACTGGACCAACGATATTCTCGATCCGGACCAGAAAACCACCTTCGTGCTGGGCCACGACACCAACCAGAACTACATGACCCGTTACAAGAACGACAAGGTCAAGGAACTGGTGGCCGCCGCACGGATCGAGGCTGACCCGGCCAAGCGTGAGCAGATGTATGTTGAATTGCAGAAACTGGCGAAACAGGACGTGAACTGGATTGATCTGTACTACAGCCCGTACATCAACATCTCGCGCAAGAATGTGAGTAACTTCCTGCAAAACCCGCTGGGGCGTTTTACCCTGGAAGAAGTGGTGAAAAATTAAGCCTGTAAACCCGGCGTGGCACAAGACCCGTGGCGAGCTCACACAGTGGGCTTGTTGTGTGTCAGGGGTTACTGCGCGTCGAATGCCTGGCCGTTGATGCCGGCACTGTCCGGCCCCATCAGGTACAGGTACACGGGCATGATCTCTTCCGGCGCGGGCCTTTCCATCGGGTTTTCCCCCGGATACGCCTGCGCCCGCATGCTGGTGCGCGTGCCGCCTGGGTTGATGCTGTTGGAGCGTACCGACGCCACATCTTCCAGCTCATCCGCCAGGGTTTGCATCAACCCTTCCGTCGCAAACTTCGACACCCCATAAGCGCCCCAATACGCCCGCCCCTTGCGCCCGACGCTGCTGGAAGTGAACACCACCGACGCATCCTGGGACAGCTTCAGCAGTGGCAGCAGAGTGCTGGTGAGCATGAACATCGCGTTGACGTTGACGTGCATCACGCGCATGAAATTCTCGCCGGACAACTGCTCGATCGGCGTACGCGGGCCGATGATCGAGGCGTTGTGCAGCAGGCCGTCGAGGTGGCCGAATTCTTTTTCGATCATCGCTGCCAGCTCATCATATTGATGGGGCAGGGCGGTCTCCAGGTTGAACGGAATCACCACCGGTTGTGGGTGGCCGGCGGCTTCGATTTCGTCGTACACCTGAGCCAGGTTGGCTTCGGTCTTGCCCAGCAACAGCACGGTAGCGCCATGGGCGGCATAGGTTTTCGCCGCCGCCGCGCCAATCCCGCGACCGGCGCCGGTCACCAGGATGACCCGGTCTTTGAGCAGTTCTGGACGTGCGGAGTAATCAAACATAAATAGCCTCGACAGAATTCAGCGGGTTGCCAGCACCAAGCTTGAGAGCAGTGGAGATCCCCTGTGGGAGGGGGCTTGCTCCCGATGGCGGTGGTTCAGTCAATGATATGTTGAATGGCGCACTGCAATCGGGAGCAAGCCCCCTCCCACATTTGGATCTTAATTGGTCAGTAAGTCTGGTGAATAATCAGCAACTGCACAGCGCGCTATCCAGCACCTTGCGCAATTCCAGCGGATGGTCCACCACCACATCGGCGCCCCAGTTGCGCGGGTTATCGTCCGGGTGAATGTAGCCGAACGTGACCGCAGCGGTGCGAGTGCCGGCGTCGCGGCCGGACTCGATGTCGCGCAGGTCGTCGCCCACGAACAGCACGCTGGCCGGGTCGAGGTTGAGCATCTTGCACGCCAGTATCAACGGCTCCGGGTCCGGCTTGCTGTTCTTCACATGGTCCGGGCAGATCAGCAGCGCCGAGCGCTCGGCCAAGCCCAGCTGCTGCATGATCGGCTCGGCAAAGCGCAGCGGCTTGTTGGTGACCACGCCCCATACCAGGTTGGATTTCTCGATGTCCGCCAGCAATTGCGCCATGCCGTCGAACAGTTTGCTGTGAATCGCGCAGCCCTTGAGGTAGCGCTCGAGGAATTCCTGACGCAGGTCTTCAAAGCCTGGGGATTCAGGGTCCATCGAGAAGGTCACGGCCACCATTGCCCGCGCACCGCCGGAGATTTCATCACGGATGTGCTGCGGGTTGATCGGTTCCAGGCCACGGTCGGCACGCATGGCCTGGCAGATGGCGATAAAGTCCGGCGCGGTGTCCAGCAGGGTGCCGTCCATATCGAAGAGAACTGCTCGCAACTTCACAGGCTTACTCCTCGCGCAGGGTTTGGATCATGTAGTTGACGTCAACGTCGCTGGCCAGCTTGTAGTGCTTGGTCAGCGGGTTGTAGGTCAGGCCGATGATGTCTTTCACGGTCAAGCCAGCCTGACGGCTCCAGGCGCCCAGTTCGCTTGGGCGGATGAATTTCTTGAAGTCGTGGGTGCCGCGCGGCAGCAACTTCATGATGTATTCGGCGCCGATGATGGCGAACAGGTAAGCCTTCGGGTTGCGGTTGATGGTGGAGAAGAACACCTGGCCGCCGGGCTTGACCATACGGAAGCAGGCGCGGATCACCGAGGACGGATCCGGCACGTGTTCAAGCATCTCAAGGCAGGTGACCACGTCGAACTGCTCGGGCATCTCTTCAGCCAGGTCTTCGGCAGTGATCTGGCGGTATTCCACGCTCACACCGGATTCCAGCTGATGCAATTGCGCCACGGCCAGCGGCGCTTCGCCCATGTCGATACCCATCACGGTGGCGCCGCGCTGGGCCATGGCTTCGCTGAGGATGCCGCCGCCGCAACCGACGTCCAGCACCTTCTTGCCAGCCAGGTTGACGCGTTCGTCAATCCAGTTGACCCGCAGCGGGTTGATGTCGTGCAGCGGTTTGAACTCGCTTTCACGGTCCCACCAGCGGTGAGCCAGGGCTTCGAATTTGGCGATTTCGGCGTGGTCGACGTTGCTCATGGTGAATCCTCTAAATCTGATAACTCGGTGTGTCAGCCCTGAACGTGCCCGTTCAACGCCGTCGTTAGTCGCTGTGCCCGCTGATGCGTTGGCCCCAGGCAATGGCCGTGGCGGTCAACTGTTGCTCATCCATGCGGGTCAATTGCCGGTCGTCGAGCAACTGCTTGCCGGCGACCCAAAGGTGTTTCACGCAATCGCGTCCAGTGGCGTATATAAGCTGTGAGACCGGATCGTAGATCGGTTGTTGCGCCAGCCCCGACAAATCAAAGGCGACGATGTCGGCGGCCTTGCCAACCTCCAGCGAGCCAATCTCGCTTTCCAGGCCCATGGCGCGCGCACCATTGAGCGTAGCCATGCGCAGGGCGCGGTGGGCGTCCAGAGCGGTGGCCGAACCGGCGACGGCCTTGGCCAGCATCGCGGCGGTGCGGGTTTCGCCCAGCAGGTCGAGGTCATTGTTGCTGGCGGCGCCGTCGGTGCCGATGGCCACATTGACTCCAGCCTGCCACAGACGCTCCACCGGGCAAAAGCCGCTGGCCAGTTTCAGGTTCGATTCCGGGCAATGAATGATGCTGGTGTTGCTTTCTACCAGCAAAGCCAGGTCATCCTCGCTGATTTGGGTCATATGAACGGCCTGGAAGCGCGGGCCCAGCAGCCCGAGTCGACCCAGGCGCGCCAATGGGCGCTCACCGGTCTGTTCGACGGCTTGCTGCACTTCAAAGGCGGTTTCGTGCACGTGCATATGGATGGACGCGTCCAGTTCTTCGGCGATCACGCGGATCTTCTCCAGGTTTTCATCGCACACGGTGTAGGGCGCGTGGGGGCCGAAGGTGATCTTGATGCGCGGGTGGTGCTTGAGGTCGCCGAACAGCTCGACGCCCTGGCGGATCGCCTCGTCCGGCGTGCTGGCGCCGGGGATCGGGAAGTCGAGGATCGGAATTGCGATTTGCGCGCGCATGCCGCTGTTGTGCACGCAGTCGCTGGCGACCTTGGGGTAGAAGTACATGTCAGAGAAGCAGGTGATGCCGCCTTTCAACTGCTCGGCGATCGCCAGGTCAGTGCCGTCGCGCACGAAGGCTTCATCGACCCATTTGGCCTCGGCGGGCCAGATGTGTTTTTCCAGCCAGGTCATCAGCGGCAAATCATCGGCCAGGCCGCGAAACAGGCTCATCGCCGCGTGGCCATGGGCGTTGATCAGGCCAGGGCTGAGCAGCATGCCCGGCAGTTCGCGCACCTCGGTCGCCGCCAGCTTGAGGGCCGCAGCCCGTGGGCCGATGAAGGCGATGCGCCCATCACGAATGCCCAGGCCGTGCTCCTTGAGCACCACACCGGCAGGTTCGACAGGTACCAGCCAGGTGGGCAGCAGCAACACGTCGAGCGGGGCGGCAGTGGAGGTCATCGCAGGCTTCTTCCCGGGCAGCTATAAAAAGAAGGGCGAAGTATACCCGAGCGTCCCCGCTGGCGGATCGCTATAATCGGCGGCTTTTGTTCATGAGTGCGGGGTTAGGGATGCGCGACCGACTGTTGGCTGCAGAGAAAGTGAAGGCCATCGATTGGCGGGATGGCGCGCTGCACCTGCTCGATCAGCGTGCCTTGCCGTCCCGGGAAAGCTGGGTGGCCTGCTCCACGGTGGAGGAGGTAGCAGCCGCGATTCGCGCGATGGTGGTGCGCGGCGCACCGGCTATTGGCATCAGCGCAGCTTATGGCCTGGTGCTTGCCGCCCGCGAGCGCATCGCCGAGGGCGGTGACTGGCAGGCGGCGTGGGAAGAAGACTACGCATTGCTGGCTGATTCCCGCCCCACCGCGTCGAATCTGTTCTGGGCGCTGAAGCGTATGCGCGATCGTCTGGACCGCGTTAAGAAGCACGCCGACCCGTTGGCCGTGCTGGAAGCCGAGGCGATTGCGATCCATGAGAGTGATCGGGAGGCCAACCTGACGATGGCGCAGTTGGGCGTCGAGTTGATCCGCAAGCACCAGGGCAATGCCCAGGCGATCCTGACCCACGGCAATGCGGGCGCGCTGGCGACGGGCGGCGTGGGCACGGCCCTTGGCGTGATTCGCGCGGCGTTTCTTGAAGGCATGGTCGAGCAGGTATACGCCAACGAAACGCGGCCGTGGCTGCAAGGTTCGCGGCTGACGGCGTGGGAGCTGGCGGGCGAGGGCATTCCGGTGACGGTAAATGCCGACTCGGCTGGCGCGCATGTCCTCAAGACCAAAGGGGTGACGTGGGTAATCGTCGGGGCCGACTGCATTGCGGCCAACGGTGATGTGATCGGTAAAATTGGCACCTATCAGCTGGCTGTGTGCGCCATGCACCATGGCGTGCGCTTTATGGTGGTGGCGCCGAGTTCGACCCTGGACTTGATGATGGCCACAGGCGATGACGTCGCGCTGGAAGAGCGCGATGCGGGTGAGTTGCTGGAAGTTGCAGGCCAGCGATTTGCTGCTGATGTAAGCGCGTACAACCCGGTATTTGATGTGACCCCGGCTGACTTGATTGATGTGATCGTCACCGAGCGGGGCATTGTGGAGCGGCCGGATACGGCTAAATTGGCCAAGTTGATGTGCCGTAAGCGCTTGCATTGAGTGCTGGGGTATTTGTGAAATTGCCATCGGGAGCAAGCCCCCTCCCACATTTTGAATGTGTTCGCAATTCAAGTGTGGGAGGGGGCTTGCTCCCGATTGGCCTCAAATGTCAACAAATCCATCGGATCTGCCCTCCAAAAATAGCACCAACCCACCTCTGAGCCCCTCTCGTCCCCCTCAAGCCTGTCATCCGTCAAATTACTAGCCTCCATGCGCATCAGGGGGATAGGTGCGTGGCGGCGATTGTGATAACATCCGGCGGTTTCCAGGGTTGCCCCGAGGGGTGGCCTGTAACGTGCAGATCCGTGTCATAACTCGTTGATTTGTCGTAAGTCGTTGTCAGGCACTCTGCCGGCAGCGGCGAGCTTCGTTCGTCCCATATGGATGTGACGAGGTTTCACCCGAAAAAGGAATCAGGCTTCTCATGGGCGAACTGGCCAAAGAAATCCTCCCGGTCAATATCGAAGACGAGCTGAAACAGTCCTACCTCGACTACGCGATGAGCGTAATTGTCGGTCGGGCACTGCCTGATGCGCGCGATGGCTTGAAGCCCGTGCACCGGCGTGTGCTGTTCGCGATGAGCGAGCTGGGTAACGACTGGAACAAGCCGTACAAGAAATCTGCCCGTGTTGTCGGTGACGTGATCGGTAAGTATCACCCTCACGGCGACACTGCGGTGTACGACACCATCGTTCGGATGGCCCAGCCGTTTTCCCTGCGCTACCTGCTGGTAGACGGCCAGGGCAACTTCGGTTCGGTCGACGGCGACAACGCTGCGGCCATGCGATACACCGAAGTGCGCATGACCAAGCTGGCGCACGAGCTGCTGGCTGACCTGCACAAAGAAACCGTGGACTGGGTGCCGAACTACGACGGCACCGAAATGATCCCTGCGGTCATGCCAACCCGTATTCCCAACCTGCTGGTCAACGGCTCCAGCGGTATCGCCGTGGGCATGGCCACCAACATCCCGCCACACAACCTCGGTGAAGTCATCGACGGTTGCCTGGCCCTCATCGACAACCCTGAGTTGACCATCGATGAGCTGATGCAATACATCCCCGGCCCGGACTTCCCGACCGCCGCGATCATCAACGGTCGCGCCGGCATCATCGAAGCCTACCGTACCGGTCGCGGCCGCATTTACATGCGCGCCCGCTCGATGATCGAAGACATCGACAAGGTCGGTGGCCGTCAGCAGATCGTCATCACCGAACTCCCTTACCAGCTGAACAAGGCGCGTCTGATCGAAAAGATCGCCGAGCTGGTTAAAGAGAAGAAGCTGGAAGGCATCACCGAGCTGCGCGACGA
Organism: Pseudomonas sp. AMR01; assembly: GCF_041946035.1. Classification (NCBI taxonomy): domain Bacteria; kingdom Pseudomonadati; phylum Pseudomonadota; class Gammaproteobacteria; order Pseudomonadales; family Pseudomonadaceae; genus Pseudomonas; species Pseudomonas sp. AMR01. The sequence continues at coordinate 44,680 of NZ_JAUTYR010000030.1, read as the reverse complement.
GTCTGACAAAGACGGTATGCGCGTGGTGATCGAGCTGCGCCGTGGCGAAGTGCCTGAGGTGATCCTCAACAACCTCTACGCCCAGACTCAGCTGCAAAGCGTATTTGGTATCAACGTTGTGGCACTGATCGACGGCCGCCCGCGCATCCTGAACCTCAAGGATCTGCTGGAAGCCTTCGTGCGTCACCGCCGCGAAGTGGTGACCCGCCGTACCGTGTTCGAACTGCGCAAGGCCCGCGAACGCGGCCACATCCTGGAAGGTCAGGCCGTTGCACTGTCGAACATCGACCCGGTTATCGCCCTGATCAAAGCCTCGCCGACCCCGTCGGAAGCGAAAGAAGCACTGATCAAGATGCCATGGGAATCCAGCGCCGTGGTGGCGATGGTTGAACGTGCCGGCGCCGATTCCTGCCGCCCGGAGACCCTGGACCCGCAATACGGTCTGCGCGATGGCAAATACTTCCTGTCGCCGGAACAGGCCCAGGCCATCCTGGAACTGCGCCTGCACCGCCTGACCGGTCTGGAGCACGAGAAACTGCTGGCCGAGTACCAGGAGATTCTCAACCAGATCGGCGAGCTGATCCGCATCCTCAATAGCGCTGTGCGTCTGATGGAAGTGATCCGCGAAGAACTGGAAGTGATCCGCGCCGAATACGGCGACGTGCGCCGCACTGAAATTCTGGATGCGCGCCTCGACCTGACCCTGGGCGACATGATCCCGGAAGAAGAACGTGTGGTGACCATCTCCCACGGCGGCTACGCCAAGACCCAGCCATTGGCTGCGTACCAGGCCCAGCGTCGTGGCGGTAAAGGTAAATCGGCTACTGGCGTCAAGGATGAGGACTACATCGCTCACCTGCTGGTCGCCAACAGCCACACCACGCTGCTGCTGTTCTCCAGCAAAGGCAAAGTGTACTGGCTGAAAACCTACGAAATTCCGGAAGCCTCCCGCGCTGCCCGTGGTCGCCCACTGGTCAACCTGCTGCCGCTGGACAGTGATGAATACATCACCACCATGCTGCCGGTCGACGAGTACACCGAAGGTCACTTTATCTTCATGGCAACCGCCAAAGGCACCGTGAAGAAGACCCCGCTGGAATCCTTCAGCCGTCAACGCAGCGTGGGCCTGATCGCCCTGGAGCTGGACGAAGGCGACGTACTGATCAGCGCTGCCATCACCGATGGCGAGCGTGAAGTCATGCTGTTCTCCGACGGCGGCAAAGTAACGCGCTTCAAGGAATCCGACGTGCGTGCCATGGGCCGTACCGCTCGCGGTGTGCGCGGCATGCGTCTGCCAGAAGGCCAGAAGCTGATTTCGATGCTGATCCCGGAAGAAGGCAGCCAGATCCTTACCGCTTCCGCCCGTGGCTACGGCAAACGTACCTCGATCACCGAGTTCCCGGAGTACAAGCGTGGCGGCCAGGGCGTTATTGCCATGGTCAGCAACGATCGCAACGGCCGTCTGGTCGGCGCGGTGCAGGTGCTCGATGGCGAGGAGATCATGCTGATTTCCGACCAGGGCACCCTGGTACGTACCCGCGTGGCTGAAGTGTCGAGCCTGGGCCGTAACACTCAAGGCGTGACCTTGATCAAGCTGGCCAAGGACGAAAAACTGGTCGGCCTCGAACGTGTTCAGGAACCGTCGGAAGTTGAAGGCGAGGAGCTGGAAGGTGAGGAATTTGAAGGCGAGGTGATCGCAACGGGCGATGACAACGTCGACGAGCCAACCCTCGATGCTGCCGCAGACGAAGAAGAACCGCAGGAATAAGCGGACACACAGGGGGCGGATGAAGATTCGCCCCCTTGTTGTTTGTCCGGATGGAAATATTGACACCCATGGAGATCTCTTGTGGGAGCGGGCTTGCTCGCGAAGGCGGACTGACATTCACCACAGATGGCGCCTGTTGGACCGCTTTCGCGAGCAAGCCCGCTCCCACATTGGATCTGGGGTCGGCTGATATATTTGCGTGACTACCACCAGATCAGAGTGAGATTGGATGTGAGCAAGAGAGCCTATAACTTCTGTGCCGGTCCCGCGGCGCTTCCTGAAGCAGTCCTGCAGCGTGCGCAGGGTGAACTCCTCGACTGGCATGGAAAAGGCCTCTCCGTGATGGAAATGAGCCATCGCAGCGATGAGTTCGTGTCCATTGCCAACAAGGCCGAGCAGGACCTGCGCGACTTGCTGGGCATTCCGTCCAATTACAAAGTGCTGTTCCTGCAAGGTGGCGCGAGCCAGCAATTCGCCCAGATTCCGCTGAACCTGCTGCCGGAAGACGGCACGGCTGACTATATCGATACCGGTATCTGGGGGCAGAAGGCCATTGAAGAGGCCTCCCGTTATGGCAACGTCAACGTCGCCGGTACCGCCAAGCCTTACGATTACTTCGCGATTCCCGGTCAGAACGAATGGAAGCTGTCGAAGGATGCCGCTTACGTTCACTACGTGGCGAACGAAACCATCGGCGGCCTGGAATTTGATTGGGTGCCGCAAGTGGGCGACGTTCCGTTGGTGTGCGACATGTCCTCGGACATCCTCTCGCGCCCAATCGACGTGTCCAAATACGGCATGATCTACGCTGGCGCACAGAAGAACATTGGCCCGAGCGGCATTCTGGTCAACATCATCCGTGAAGACCTGCTCGGTCGCGCCCGTTCGCTGTGCCCGACCATGCTCAACTACAAGGTCGCGGCCGATAATGGCTCGATGTACAACACCCCGCCCGCATTCGCCTGGTACCTCTCCGGCCTAGTCTTCGAGTGGCTGAAAGAGCAGGGCGGCGTGGCTGCCATGGGCAAGCTCAACGAAGTGAAGAAGCGCACCCTGTACGACTTCATCGATGCCAGCGGCCTGTACAGCAACCCGATCAACCTGACGGATCGCTCGTGGATGAACGTGCCGTTCTGCCTGGCGGACGACCGTTTGGACAAGCCGTTCCTGGCCGGTGCCGACGAGCGCGGTCTGCTGAACCTCAAGGGCCACCGTTCGGTCGGTGGCATGCGCGCCTCCATCTACAACGCTGTCGACATCAACGCGATCAACGCGCTGGTTTCCTACATGGCAGAGTTTGAAAAGGAACACGGCTAATGTCTGAGCATGAACTCAAGGCCCTGCGCGTACGCATCGACAGCCTGGACGAGAAGATCCAGGAACTGATCAGTGAGCGCGCGCGGTGCGCCCAGGAAGTGGCACGGGTGAAAATGGCCTCCCTGGCTGAAGGCGAAGTGCCGGTTTTTTACCGGCCTGAGCGTGAGGCCCAGGTACTCAAACGTGTGATGGAGCGCAACCGGGGCCCGCTGGGTAACGAGGAGATGGCGCGGCTTTTCCGTGAAATCATGTCCTCGTGCCTGGCGCTGGAAAAGCCGCTGAAAGTGGCTTACCTCGGCCCGGAAGGTACATTCACCCAAGCGGCGGCCATGAAACATTTCGGTCACGCTGTGATCAGCAAGCCAATGGCGGCGATCGATGAAGTGTTCCGTGAAGTGGCAGCCGGTGCTGTGAATTTCGGCGTGGTGCCGGTGGAAAACTCCACCGAAGGCGCGGTCAACCACACGCTCGACAGCTTCCTTGAACACGACATGGTGATCTGTGGCGAAGTAGAGCTGCGCATCCACCACCACCTGCTGGTGGGCGAGAGCACCAAGACCGACAGCATCAGCCGTATTTACTCGCATGCCCAGTCCCTGGCCCAGTGCCGCAAGTGGCTGGACGCGCATTACCCGAACGTGGAGCGCGTGGCGGTGTCCAGCAACGCCGAGGCCGCCAAGCGGGTCAAGGGTGAGTGGAATTCGGCGGCGATTGCCGGTGATATGGCTGCGGGCCTTTACGGGCTGACGCGCCTGGCCGAGAAAATCGAGGACCGCCCGGACAACTCCACACGTTTCTTGATGATCGGCAGCCAGGAAGTGCCGCCTACCGGCGACGACAAGACCTCGATCATTGTTTCCATGAGCAACAAGCCCGGCGCGCTGCATGAGCTGCTGGTGCCGTTCCACGATAACGGGATAGACCTGACGCGCATCGAAACGCGCCCTTCGCGCAGCGGTAAATGGACCTATGTGTTCTTTATCGACTTCATCGGCCATCACCGCGACCCGCTGGTTAAAGGTGTGCTGGAGCAAATCAGTCAGGAAGCCGTGGCACTCAAAGTGCTGGGCTCTTACCCGAAAGCGGTTTTGTGAGGCTTTAACATGAGTGGCAACTTCCTCGCCCTGGCTCAGCCGGGCGTGCAACAACTGTCGCCTTACGTTCCAGGTAAGCCTGTGGACGAGCTGGCGCGCGAGTTGAACCTGGACCCGGCGAACATCGTCAAGCTGGCCAGCAACGAAAATCCGTTGGGCCCGAGCCCGAAGGTGTTGGCGGCGATTCGTGAAGAGTTGGCCGAGTTGACGCGTTACCCGGACGGCAACGGTTTTGCCCTCAAGTCTCTGCTGGCGGAAAAATGCCGCGTTGAGCTGAACCAGGTCACGCTGGGTAACGGTTCCAACGACATTCTTGAGCTGGTCGGTCGCGCTTACCTGGCGCCCGGTCTGAATGCGGTGTTCAGCGAGCATGCGTTTGCGGTCTATCCGATCGTGACGCAGGCCGTAGGTGCTGATGCCCGTGTTGTTCCTGCGAAGGATTGGGGGCATGACCTGCCTGCCATGCTGGCGGCCATCGACGCGCAAACCCGCGTGGTGTTTATTGCCAACCCGAACAACCCGACCGGCACCTGGTTCGACGCCCAGGCGCTGAACGACTTCTTGCAGGATGTACCGGAGCATGTGCTGGTGGTGCTGGACGAGGCCTACATCGAGTACGCCGAAGGCAGCGATCTGCCGGACGGCCTGGACTTCCTCGCGGCCTACCCGAACCTGCTGGTATCGCGCACATTCTCCAAGGCGTATGGCCTGGCGTCGTTGCGGGTTGGCTACGGCTTGTCCACCGCGGTAGTGGCCGATGTGCTGAACCGCGTTCGCCAACCGTTCAACGTCAACAGCCTTGCCTTGGCGGCGGCGTGTGCGGCGGTACAGGATGCCGAATACTTGGAAGAAAGTCGTCGCATCAACGAAACCGGCATGTTGCAACTGCAGGAAGGTTTCCGTGAATTGGGCCTGGGCTGGATTCCGTCCAGGGGCAACTTCATCTGTGTCGACCTCGGCCAAGAGGCGGCTCCGGTTTTTCAGGGGCTGTTGCGCGAAGGCGTGATCGTGCGCCCGACGGCCAATTACGGCATGCCGAACCATTTACGCATTACCATCGGCTTGCCGGCTGAAAACGCCCGCTTCCTGGAGGCGCTGGCCAAGGTTCTGGCTCGTGGTTGATGTCACTGCATTGCAACCTGCCGTGCCTATGATCGGTCGCCTGGTGGTGGTAGGTCTGGGGTTGATCGGAGGCTCCTTCGCCAAAGGCCTGCGTGAGAGTGGGCTGTGTGGCGAAGTGGTCGGTGTGGACCTGGACCCGCGTTCGCGCCAATTGGCGGTTGAGTTGGGTGTGGTGGATCGCTGTGAAGCAGACCTTGCGCTCGCGTGCCAGGGCGCTGATGTGATCCAGCTGGCGGTGCCGATCCTGGCCATGGAGAAAATGCTCGGGTTGTTGGCGGGCATGGACCTCGGCCAGGCGATTCTGACGGACGTCGGTAGCGCAAAGGGCAATGTGGTGCGTGCGGCGCAATTGGCGTTTGGCGGTATGCCGGCGCGTTTCGTGCCGGGCCACCCCATCGCGGGCTCCGAGCAGAGCGGGGTCGAGGCGTCGAATGCGCAACTGTTCCGCCGTCATAAAGTGATTTTGACGCCGCTCGAACAAACGGACCCTGCAGCATTGGCCGTGGTCGATCGTCTTTGGCGCGTGCTGGGGGCGGATGTGGAGCACATGCAGGTCGAGCGCCACGATGAAGTGCTGGCGGCGACCAGCCATTTGCCGCACCTGCTGGCCTTTGGTCTGGTGGACTCACTGGCCAAGCGCAACGAAAATCTCGATATCTTCCGTTACGCCGCTGGTGGCTTTCGCGATTTCACGCGGATTGCCGGCAGCGACCCGGTGATGTGGCACGACATCTTCCTCGCCAATCGCGAGGCCGTGTTGCGCACCCTGGACACCTTCCGTAGCGACCTCGACGCCTTGCGCGACGCAGTCGATGCCGGCGATGGCCATCAATTATTGGGCGTGTTCACCCGTGCGCGGGTGGCGCGTGAACATTTCAGCAAGATCCTGGCTCGCCGGGCCTATATGGAAACCGCAGTGAGCGCTGATGAGCTGACGTTCCTCGCCAACCCCGGCGGCCGCTTGAGCGGACGTATTAGGGTGCCGGGCGACAAGTCGATCTCTCATCGTTCGATCATGCTGGGCTCGTTGGCCGAAGGCATCACCGAGGTCGAAGGTTTTCTGGAGGGCGAAGATGCCCTGGCGACCTTGCAGGCGTTTCGCGACATGGGCGTGGTGATTGAAGGCCCGCACCATGGGCGCGTCACCATTCATGGCGTGGGCTTGCACGGCTTGAAGCCAGCGCCGGGGCCGATCTACCTGGGTAATTCCGGTACGTCGATGCGCCTGTTGTCCGGCTTGCTGGCGGCACAACGTTTTGACAGCGTGCTGACTGGCGACGCGTCTTTGTCCAAGCGCCCGATGAACCGCGTGGCCGTGCCGCTGCGGGAAATGGGCGCTGTGATCGAAACCGCGCCGGACGGGCGTCCACCGCTGACCATTCGGGGCGGGCAAGCGCTCAAGGGTCTGGCCTATTCGATGCCGATGGCGAGCGCGCAGGTTAAATCCTGCCTGTTGCTGGCGGGTTTGTATGCCGAGGGCAAGACATCGGTGACCGAGCCTGCGCCGACCCGTGACCATACCGAGCGCATGTTGCGCGGCTTTGGTTATCCGGTCGCCGTGGAAGGCGCGACGGCGTCGGTGGAGTCTGGTCACGCGCTGACGGCGACCCATATCGAAGTGCCGGGGGATATTTCTTCTTCAGCGTTTTTTCTGGTGGCGGCATCGATCGCCGAGGGTTCCGAGCTGTTGCTGGAGCATGTCGGCATCAACCCGACACGCACCGGCGTTATCGATATTCTGCGGTTGATGGGCGCGGACATTACCCTGGAACATCAGCGCGAAGTGGGCGGTGAGCCTGTCGCTGACGTGCGGGTGCGTGCAGCAAGGCTTAAGGGGATCGAGATTCCCGAGGCGTTGGTGCCACGGGCCATCGACGAGTTTCCGGTGCTGTTCATTGCCGCTGCCTGTGCCGAGGGGAGAACCGTGTTGCGGGGCGCGCAAGAGCTGCGGGTCAAGGAGTCTGACCGCATTCAGGTCATGGCCGATGGTCTGTTGGCGCTGGGCGTGAAGTGTGAACCGACAGCCGATGGGATTATCATTGATGGTGGCCTGATCTGCGGTGGCGAGGTGCATGCCAGCGGCGATCACCGGATTGCCATGGCGTTCAGCGTGGCTTCCCTGCGGGCGGCGGCGCCGATTCGTATCCGTGACTGCGCCAATGTTGCTACATCTTTTCCGAATTTTCTTACACTGTGTGCCCACGTCGGCATCCGTGTTGCCCAAGAGGCTCAATTGTGAATATCAAAGCACCGGTGATTACCATCGACGGGCCAAGTGGCTCGGGCAAAGGCACGATCGCCGGCATTCTGGCCAAGCGCCTTGGCTGGTGCCTGCTCGACTCCGGCGCGCTGTATCGCCTGCTGGCATTTGCCGCGCGCAACCATGGCGTCGACCTGACCAATGAAGAATCCCTGAAGTTGCTGGCGGCGCACCTTGATGTCCAGTTTGTCGGGGCGACTGAAGGTCATCCCCAGCGCATCATCCTCGAAGGGGACGATGTGACCGATGACCTGCGCAATGAGCAAGTCGGTTCCTGGGCCTCACAGGTCGCCGCGCTGCCGGCCGTGCGTGACGCCTTGCTGCAGCGCCAGCGGGCGTTTCAGGAGCCGCCGGGCCTGGTGGCGGATGGCCGCGATATGGGCACGGTGGTGTTTCCGGAAGCGCCGCTGAAGATTTTCCTGACCGCCAGCGCCGAGGAGCGTGCTCGCCGCCGTTACTTGCAGTTGAAGGGCAAAGTCGATGGTGTTAGTCTGTCGAGTCTGCTAGATGAGATCCGTGCACGCGATGAGCGTGATACCCAGCGTGCGGTAGCCCCGCTCAAGCCGGCGGCTGACGCCATACAGCTGGATTCCACGGAGTTGTCCATCGAGCAGGTGCTGGAACGCATTCTGAGTGAAATCGCCATTCGCGATATCGCCGGGTGACAAAGAAGGCTGCAGGGGACCAGTCATAGTCCTGTGGTGCTTCTTTTAATTGAAACTGACCCACACCGTCTGGGGTGTGGAGATGGGCGTATTCTTCGCCCTTATCAACAGGAATTAAAATGAGCGAAAGCTTTGCGGAACTCTTTGAAGAAAGCCTAAAAACCCTGAACCTTCAGGCAGGCTCCATCATCACCGGTGTTATCGTTGATATCGATTACCAAGCTCGCTGGGTAACCGTTCACGCTGGTCTGAAGTCTGAAGCTCTGATCCCGCTGGAACAGTTCTACAACGATGCTGGTGACCTGACTATCAATGTCGGTGACGAAGTTCACGTTGCTCTGGACTCGGTTGAAGACGGTTTCGGTGAAACCAAGCTGTCCCGTGAAAAAGCCAAGCGCGCTGAATGCTGGATTGTTCTCGAAGCAGCCTTCGCAGCTGAAGAAGTGGTTAAGGGCGTTATCAACGGTAAGGTTAAAGGCGGCTTCACTGTCGACGTTAACGGCATCCGTGCGTTCCTGCCAGGTTCTTTGGTCGACGTTCGTCCAGTGCGCGACACCACGCACCTGGAAGGCAAAGAACTCGAATTCAAGGTCATCAAACTCGACCAGAAACGCAACAACGTTGTCGTTTCCCGTCGCAGCGTCCTGGAAGCAGAGAACTCCGCCGAGCGTGAAGCTCTGCTGGAATCCCTGCAGGAAGGCCAACAAGTCAAAGGTATCGTCAAGAACCTCACCGATTACGGCGCATTCGTCGATCTGGGTGGCGTCGATGGCCTGCTGCACATTACCGACATGGCTTGGAAGCGTATCAAGCATCCTTCCGAAATCGTCAACGTTGGCGACGAGATCGATGTCAAGGTTCTGAAGTACGATCGTGAGCGTAACCGCGTTTCCCTGGGCTTGAAGCAGCTGGGCGAAGATCCATGGGTTGCTATCAAAGCTCGTTACCCAGAAAGCACTCGCGTTACCGCGCGTGTTACCAACCTGACCGACTACGGCTGCTTCGCTGAGCTGGAAGAAGGCGTGGAAGGCCTGGTACACGTTTCCGAAATGGACTGGACCAACAAGAACATCCACCCTTCGAAAGTCGTACAAGTCGGCGACGAAGTGGAAGTTATGGTTCTGGACATCGACGAAGAGCGTCGTCGTATCTCCCTCGGCATCAAGCAGTGCAAATCTAACCCATGGGAAGATTTCTCTGGCCAGTTCAACAAGGGCGATAAAATCTCCGGCACCATCAAGTCGATCACCGATTTCGGTATCTTCATTGGTCTGGACGGCGGCATCGACGGCCTGGTTCACCTGTCCGACATCTCCTGGAACGAAGTTGGCGAAGAAGCTGTTCGTCGTTTCAAGAAGGGCGACGAGCTGGACACCGTTATCCTGTCGGTTGACCCAGAGCGCGAGCGTATCTCCCTGGGTATCAAGCAACTGGAAAGCGATCCGTTCTCTGAATACGTTCAGGACAACGATAAAGGCGCAATCGTTAAGGGCATCGTGAAGGAAGTTGACGCTAAAGGCGCCATCATCACTCTGGCCGACGATATCGAAGCGACTCTGAAAGCCTCCGAAATCAGCCGTGACCGCGTTGAAGACGCGCGTAACGTTCTGAAAGAAGGCCAGGAAGTAGAAGCCAAGATCATCAGCGTTGACCGCAAGAGCCGCGTAATCCAGCTCTCCATCAAGTCGAAAGACGATGCTGAAGAGAAAGAAGCAATCCAGAGCCTGCGCGATAAGCCAGCTACCTCTGAAATTGCTGCTGGTCCTACCACTCTGGGCGACCTGTTGCGTGCACAAATGGAAAAACAGAACTAAGTTCTGTCAGACCATAGAAAAAGGGCGACTTCGGTCGCCCTTTTTTGTGCCTGAAATTCGTTGAATCAACAAGCGAGAACGAAGGCGTATAGCTCAGTGTCAGAACTGACTATAGTTTAAGAAAAGCAATTCTCGTGTTGTTGCTTCAATAAGGATTTGAATGAACAGGCTTATTTTAGTGTTTGCGGTGATAGTGCTTACAGGGTGTACCGCCACCAGTGCCAAGACCCACGTCAAGCGAGGCGTCAGTGGCATTGAGGTTGACTGCTCGGGGCTCGGCTCCAACTGGGGGAAGTGCGAGGAGCGAGCCGCTCGTGAGTGCAAGATGCAGGGCTATAAGGTTGTCACCCGGTCCAGCGACGCCAAGGACGAAGAGGGTGATTACCCGTTCGGATGGAACCCCGCTGGTGCCGTCACTCGCACCATGTTGGTGATCTGCAAATGAAGTTAAAACGCGGCCCTTGGGAGCGTCCATGTTTGGTGCAGATAAGTTGTCCGGTGGGCTTTTCAAATTCACCAAGTCATGCTAAAACCTTTGAAGCGCTTTTCCTAGCTGCTTGAAAAAGAAGGGAAAAATATGACGAAGTCGGAGTTGATCGAACGAATTGTCACCCATCAAGGGCTGCTCTCATCCAAGGATGTGGAGCTGGCTATCAAGACCATGCTTGAACAAATGTCCCAATGCCTGGCGACTGGGGATCGAATTGAAATCCGTGGCTTCGGTAGCTTTTCTCTGCACTACCGCGCGCCGCGTGTAGGTCGTAATCCGAAAACCGGGCAATCCGTCAGCCTTGACGGAAAATTTGTACCTCACTTCAAGCCGGGCAAGGAATTGCGAGATCGGGTGAACGAAGAAGAGGAAGAGGGCGTCTGAGTTTCTTTGGAGCAGGAGAAATTTATGCGTGGAGTTAAGCGCGTTGCGCTAGTAACCACAGCATTGGTTGCAGCGCTTGTGGTTATAGGTTTTGTATTGGAAAACCAGCAGAGTGTTTCTCTTTCGTTTTTTGGGTGGGCAACTGCGCAGATTCCGGTAGCGATATTTATTGTGTTGGCGCTGATTCTAGGGATGCTCATCGGGCCGCTATTAGGTGTCGTGGTTTGCGGTCGTCGTCGTAAATTACCATCTGCTGGGCGTGGCTAACGAGCTATTACGTTTGTGGCGCCTGATGGTTGGGTAACAACGCCGTTTTTCAGAAACTAATCTGTATTCGATTTAACCATCTCGTGGGCCTTAGGGCTCTGCGGTTTGCGAGCATGGTTGCGGCCTCGTGCGCCTGTATAGCCTTTCTGGTTTTTTCGCTATCGTATTTTTCTACACGTTTATAACTGCTATTTTTAGCTAAATAGGAATAATCCTACAGACCTGTCAAGACTTGTAATATGTCAGAGAGATGGCAAAATGGAATATGTTCTCGATAACGGACATTTTGTGTGCTCGAAATTTGGCAGAGACGCCGGGTTTTGAAGGTCATATAACTAAAATAAAAAATACATACAATTGTCTGCATAACGAGCCCGCAGTTTCTATTTGAAGGCAGGTTTTTGTTGTGAGTAGTTTTCGTGCGTCCTCGCTTTATCCCTCCGACGAAATCGATCTCGTCGCGCTTTTTCAAGCTGTCAGGCAGGAAAAAAAGCTCATTGTGCAAGTCACGTCTGGCTTTGTGTTCCTCGCGGTCGCGTACGCTTTCTTGGCGACCCAGGAGTATCAGGTAAGCAGCGTGTTAAGACCGGCTGCAATAAACGAGTTAGACGCATTGAATCGGTCGGAGGTCTACAAACTTCCCCCAGGAGAAGCACTGTTAAAGTTGGGAGCGTCTTTGGAGTCGTATGAGACTCGTTTGGGTTTCTTTAGGGCTAATCAGCCGCTATTTCGTGAGTTTGAGCGGCCGGGGCGCACGCTGGAACAGAGTTTCGAGGAATTTAACCGAAACTCAATAAGATTGATTTTGCCCGACCCTAAAAAATCAGACTCTTTAAGTGCCTATATTGGACTTGAAATGAATTATCCCAAAGGTGTTGATGGTGTAACTATCCTCAATAGCTTTGTTGAGTACGCCATAACCAATGAGCGCAAGCAAATAGCGGCTGATTTAAACGTCATCATTAAAAATCGTCTAAATGAAATCTCCGGAAAGTTCAACGCTGCACGCGCCAGTTATGAAACCAATAAAGAGGCAAAGATAGCATCATTGCTTGAGGCGGATAACGTTAAGCGCGCTAGGTTGCAGGATGAGTTAAAAGCGCTGCGCGCTCAGCTTAAGACTACGCGGGTCGATCGTATCGCTCAATTGAGCGAAGCGATCGGGATCGCTCGGTCGCTGGGTATTTCGAAGCCAGCGACGCCCTCTTCGCTTGGAGATACGACTCGGAAGGGCTCAAACAGCGTGATGCGCACAGAGATTAACAATCAGCCAATACCGCTTTATTTCATGGGCGTGGAAGCGCTTGAGGCAGAGCGGCGGGCGCTTGCTCAGCGAGGATCCGACGATTTTTCCGAATCCAGAATAGCTCAAATTGCCAAAGAGTTGCAGATGCTGCAGTCCAATCGAGAAGTTGAGATGCTGAAGCGTCGGGAGAATGAAGATATTTTTCTAGCAGGTGTCGAACCATTGCGCGCTGAAATGGTGCGCTTGCGCAATCTAAATATCGATATGGATAACCTCAAGCTGGTCTCTATCGATCGTGCCGCGTTAGAGCCTTTGAGCGCTTACAAGCCCAAAAAGGCCCTTATCATAGGTGGTGGTTTTATACTGGGCTTGATCTTCGGTACTGCTTTGGCAGTGTTTCGGTCTGTCTTACGCAAGAAAAAGCAAGCTAAATGATCCTGTGCAGTCAAAAAAAACATTCGCAGTGAGCGCAAGGCCTGTAAGCACCGGTGATTTGAGTGTTTTTGACGGGCTTTCGTCCTTTGCTTGCGCTGGTGGTGAGGATGAGTGGAGCGGGGGGATAGGCGCTTGGTAATTGTGCTATTGCCTTTGCGTAAATGTGTCTAAAATTGTGGTGAAATTTCAGGGCGCGAGCATCGCTATGAAGCGATGCGGTAAGGTCACTGAAAATCCTGACCCTGTCGGATACTTGTAGGGAGCTTATGGCATATTTATCAAGCGATCAGTTAGCTAAAATGGGTTTTAAAAAGCTCGGTAAAGGGGTGAAGATCAGTGATCGCGCCAGCATTTATAATGCTGATGAAATAGAAATTGACGACTTCTCCAGAATTGATGACTTTTGCGTGATTTCTGGGAAAGTAAAGCTCGGGAAGTTTAATCACATAACACCGATGTGTCTTGTGGCGGGCGGAACACCTGGTGTTTTTCTCGATGATTTTTGTACGCTGGCCTATGGCGTCAAAGTGTTTTCCCAGTCTGATGATTACAGCGGAGAAACGCTAACTAATTCTCTCGTTCCCAAAAAATATAAGAGAGAAATTTTTTCAGCGGTGCACTTGCACAAGCATGTCATCGTGGGTGCAGGAGCCGTCATATTTCCAGGTGTAGTAGTCGCCGAAGGCTGTGCAGTCGGTGCGATGGCGCTCTTGACGAAAAGCACTGATGCCTGGGGCATCTATGCCGGTATCCCTGCAAAAAGAGTCAAAGAGCGAAAGAAAGATTTACTTAAATTAGAAAAAGAATTTAACGGTGAGCACGATGAAAATTCCATTTAATAAACCGCCTTACACCGGCAACGAGGATCAATACGTTACGCAGGCAATGCGTAGTGCCAAAATGTCGGGCGATGGTGACTTCACCGTTAGTTGCCAGCGCTGGTTTGAAGAAACGTTTTCGTGTGAAAAAGCGCTCCTGACGCCTTCGTGTACTCAGGCCCTCGAGATGGCCGCTATCTTGATTGATATTCAGCCGGGCGATGAAGTTATTATGCCTAGCTTTACCTTTGTTAGTACGGCGAATGCATTCGTGTTGCGTGGGGCGAAGATCGTATTTGTCGATATTCGTCCAGATACAATGAATATTGATGAGACACTGATTGAAGCAGCCATTACTGATAATACTAAGGCCATTGTGCCTGTTCATTATGCAGGTATTGCCTGTGAAATGGACGTTATCATGGACATTGCACAGCGCCATGGCCTGTTTGTTGTGGAAGATGCCGCTCAGGGCATGATGTCTACGTATAAAGGCCGACAGTTGGGTACGATTGGCCATCTGGCTGCTTATAGTTTTCACGAAACAAAAAACTATACAAGTGGCGGTGAGGGTGGATTGCTACTGATCAACGATAAGCGTTTCATTGGTCGTGCCGAGATTATCCGTGAAAAAGGTACCAATCGTAGTCAGTTTTTTAGAGGCATGATTGACAAATATACCTGGGTTGACATTGGTAGCAGTTACCTGCCTGGAGAGTTGCAGGCGGCTTATCTGTTTGGTCAGCTGGAGCGTGCGAATGTAATTAATGATTTCAGGCTGAGTGTCTGGCGCCGATACGAAGCTTCTCTCGGTGGGTTGGTCGCCGATGGTTTAATCGAGATCCCGACAACACCGGTTGACTGTATTGGCAATGCTCACATGTTTTACATCAAAGTTAAAAATATGATGGCGCGCACCGCGTGTATTAAATATTTGAATGCTGCCGGTGTCGGCGCTGTATTTCACTATGTGCCACTGCACAGCGCTCCTGCCGGTGTATTACTGGGTCGGTTTGTAGGTGAAGACCGTTTTACCACTCAGGAAAGTGAGCGCCTGATTCGTTTGCCAATATGGTACGGAATGTCCGATGTTGAGGTGCAACATGTAATTGACTCCGTGATAGGAGCCGTTGATGCCGTCGGCCGGTAAATTAAAAGCCGCAGGTAATGGTATGTTGGTCGGCGCTTTTTTTACAAGCGCCGCTCAAGCATCTAAGATACTTGTTGGTTTTGTGATTCTGAAACTGATTGCTCTTTACCTGGGAGCGGATGGCCTGGGTAAATTGGGTCACTTCATGAGTTTGGTGTCCATTGCCGTTCTGTTGGCTGGCGGTGGTATCAGTCATGGCGTGATCAAGTATGTCGCAGAGTTTAAGAACAGCCAATTCAAACTGGATCGCTTGTTCTCTACAGCCGTTTTTTATGCGTCGAGTTTTTGTGTTGTCTCATTATTGTTGCTATGCGCGTTCTCAGAAAGAATTTCTATATTTGTTTTTGGCGAAGCTGAATATTATTGGGTTGTTTTATTGCTGGCGTTTGCTCAGGTCGTGTTCGCGTTTAATATTTTGTTTTCCGGATTTTTTAACGGTCTCGGAAAGTTAAGGGTTAACGCAATCGTTCAAGTTGTTTCTAATGTGCTTGTGCTTCCTGTTATCTGGTGGTTGATTTACGCGTTTGGTTTGCCCGGCGCTGCTATTGCCATGCTGGCAATATTTGCTATGCCCTTGCTTATTTCCCAGGTTTTTCTACGGAATGTGCCGATTTTGCGAATGCTTAAATGGCGCAAATTCGACATGGCGCTCGCCAAGAAATTTTCGAGGTTCGGGCTGATGTTACTGGTCAGCGCAGTAATGTTTCCGGTTGTTGAAATAATTATCAGGCAATCGCTTATTGCACAAGTTGGTTATTCTGAGGCCGGGATTTGGCAAGGCAGCATAAAACTGTCGAGCGCCTATATCGGGTTTTTCAGCGTTTTCCTGGCTTCCTATTTTATGCCAATGATTTCAGCCATTCAGGACAAGTCAATTATCACTGTGCATGTCGTCAAATTCATGCTGCTGGTGATGGCGGTATTTTTGATGGGGGGAAGCGTCTTGTACTTCGGGCGTCACTTTTTTATTCCACTCTTATTGTCTTCTGAATTTCATGATCTCGAAAATTTCATTATATTTCAATTGATTGGCGACTTCTTCAAAGTGGCGGCTTATGTGGTTGGATTTGTTGCTGTGGCAAAAGCCGCGACTAAACTGTATATCCTGTCTGAAGTCATGCAAGCACTTCTATTTGTTGGGTTGACGTTTTCTGTGGGAGAAAAAATGGGCGGCATTCATGGTGTTATGTACTCCTACATGCTGGCCTACATGATTTTCTTCGTGATTTCCATCATAGGCTTTGTTTGTTGGGTGCGCAGATAATGGGGTTGGAATTTGTATTCCCGTTGTACCTCGTATTTGGATTTATCGTGATGGTAGCGGCGTTTGATATGCTCAGTGATCGGCGCCTGCCAGCCGTTGTAGTGTCGGTATTAATGGGGCTTCCCCTCATACTCTTGGCGACGTTAAGAGTTGCGGGTGTAGGCAGCGATGACCTTGCTTATCTGCAGATGGCTAACGAAATCCCTTCGTTATTGGATTGTCAAAATATCTACTGTGATTACAGCTATTCGACGTTTAATGTCGAGTTTGGCTTTTTTATGTTTCTCTCATTTTTGGCGATGATAGGAAAGAATTCCTTCGTTTTGTTTGGCTTTAGTTCGCTGTTGGCGGTGACGCTCAATATAAGGAGTATTCGTTATTTTTCTCCTTACTTTGCGTTGAGTGTGTTGGTGTATTTCACGCATTTTTATCTTGCGAAAGAGTTGAACGCGATACGACTGGGTATTGCATCTGGCTTATTGTTTTATGCAGCGACGTATTTATACAGGCAGCGCTACATGAAGTTGGCGCTTTATTTTTTAGCTGCCACGTTAGTCCACGTATCGTCAGTGTTTTTTATTATTCCTCTCGCACTGTACGCGATGAAGCCAAAAAGAGTTTTGTACCTTTTCGTCAGCGTCATACTAATTTTATTGGCTGTGTTCATTGATTTTAAATCAGTACTGCGCCACGCCGCTCTTTTTGGATTCGTGGGCGAAAAAATTGAACTGTATCTCAACGCTGATATGTACAGCTACGCATTGCCGCTTTTCGATATGGTCAATATCAAAAACTTGGTAATCGTGGTGGGTGCACTGGTGTGCTGGCGACGACTTGAAGCGCGTTATCCCACGTTTAACCTGGTTTTCTGTATATTTTATTGCGCCACGTTCCTGCGAATTGTACTCGGCGACTTCGCCATTCTGGCTGGGCGCGGCTACGCAAGTATTTCAATGTTTGAATATATCTTGCTCCCAATGATTGCTGTGCATTTACTTGGGCGCAAGCTTGGATTTTTGCTGGTCTGTCTTTATGCTTTCGGAACGTTGTATCTGAACTTGAGTAGCAACTCCGGCTGGACGGGCGGATCAGAAGTTTTTTTTGACTTTCTATAATTTTTGGTGAGTATATGAAAAATATTTTATTTGTGATGGGAGGCCTGTCCATCGGCGGGGTCGAAACCTACGTGGTCCGCTTGGCGAAGCACCTTAACATGGCGGGTCACAAGGTCACCGTGACGCTACTCTCGAATAAGAGCGACGCAGGCTTGTTCAAAGAGCTTTCCCGCTATGCCACCATTAATGTTGTGGAGCACGTTCCTTTTTTTCAGGCGTCAAGCTGGATCAACGCGCTTATACCTGCCAAGCGGGATAAGGCTCATTATGACATTGTGCATGTGGTAGATGTTCTAACGCTGGCCTATGTTTTTCTGAATAAGTCGTACTTGAGTTTTACATCAGTGAGCGTTGGTATCTACCATTCGAAAGAAATTTGCTGGTGGCGTGGGAGAGATATTTACTTTAGAAAAAAGATGCTCGAACTCTATGATCGCAATGTTGAACTGACGCTGTTCCCTAACGAAAGAACTGCTGAAATGGCGTCGGCATTTACTCATGTCGAACTTGATAAGTTAGATATTCTGCCATTGGGTATCTCCTTCGAGAGCTACGCTAGTCGGCAGCCACTGCAGTCTTCATTGCGGATCGTGTCGGTTGGCCGTCTGGTGGACTTCAAGGTCTACAACAAGCATGTGATCTCACAGCTGGCCGAGCTGCGTAAGCAGGCTGATTTTGAGTATTTTATTTATGGTGACGGGCCTGAACGCGCGGCCCTCGAGTCCCTTTCACAAGCGTGTGGCGTCAGTAAGTATGTGCACTTTAAAGGGGAGGTGGAATACGCAGAACTTCCCTCTATCCTAGAAGGTGCCTTTTGTTTCGTAGGTTCTGGGACGACGATCATTGAAGCGTCGGCGGCGGGGATTCCTTCGGTCGTGGGTATTGAATCTATAGAAAAGCCACTCACCTGCGGGTTGTTTTCGGATGTTTCCGGCTACTCATATAATGAGGAGTCTGCAACAACAACGAGGGTAGGTATTCTGGATACGATTGCAATGCTGCAGGCGTTAGGCCCCGAGCAGTATCTTGAGGTCTCCAATCAGCATCGTACGAAGGCAAAGTCGTTTGACATCATCGAAACGTCACAGAGGTTGGTGGATCTATCAAATCGCAAGCCGATGTTCGATATGAAGATGAACCGTTGGCTTGCGATGCTGTCGTTTTTTAAATCGGTGATAGTACAAGGTCCCCGTGGGCTAAAATCCAGATTTGATAGTGTGAATTGATATGTCTTTGAATATTGCGATTGTGACTCAGTACTTTTATCCTGAGAGCTTTATTATCAATGATATTGTTGAAGAATTGACGTCGTTAGGCAACGACGTGGAAGTGTTCACTGGGCAACCGAACTATCCGGAGGGAGAAACCTACGAGGGCTATGACCAAAATGCCTGTAGCGAGCACTTGTATAAGGGTGCGATAAAAGTTCATCGAGCTCCGTTGAGGCCGAGAAAGGCCGGAGGCGCCAAGAATTTGGTACTCAATTACCTGTCTTTCGTGATAAATGGGGTAAGGTTTTTCCCGAAAAAAAATGCAGGTAAGCAGTTTGATGCACTTATAGTATTTGCTGTTTCACCCATTACCGCGGCTATTCCGGCAATTGCGCTGAAACGCGCCAGCAATGCTCACTTGATGGTTTGGGTGCAAGACCTATGGCCGGAAACACTTAAGGCTACCGGGTTTATAAAAAATGCTCTTTTGCTCAAGATCGTTGGATATCTTGTGCGCTTCATATACGCTCAGGCCGATACCATTCTGGTTCAATCTGAAGCTTTTATTTCATCCGCAGCAAAATATGCCTCGAAAGATAAAATTGTTTATTATCCTAATTCCTATCGCGTTCCATCTGTCAGCGCGGATGCTGCGGAGCGACTGCCGCTTGAGATCAGCCAGTTATTATCATCCCATTTTTGTGTGGTTTTCGCCGGTAACCTAGGCTTTGCGCAGTCCCTGGAAACCATTATCGATGCGGCAAAAGCTTTAGGTCATTTGAATTGTAAGATAGTGGTGGTGGGTAGCGGCAGCCGACTTGAATGGATGCGTGAGCAGAAGCGCCAGCATCATTTGGACAATTTGGAGCTGGTGGGACGGCTACCATCGTCGATGATGCCCGAATTGTTTTCCAAGAGTGCCGCATTGCTGGTCACGCTTAAGCGCGATGAGATATTTACTTTGACAATCCCCAGCAAGATCCAGGCTTATATGGCGGCCGGTAAGCCTGTTCTGGCTGCTTTGGACGGTGAGGGGGCAAGGGTCGTGGCTCAGGCGGGGGCTGGGTTTTGCTCACCTGCCGAGGACGCCGCTGCGCTGGCCAAGAATATAGAGGCGCTTTATGCGGCCACTCCGGAAAAAAGGGCTGCTTATGGGGCGGCAGGCTATAGTTTTTTCTGTAATAATTACGAGATGAAGAACCAATGCCGCCGATTGGTGCAGATTATTAAAGAACGGGCTGCGAAATCTTAGAGATTAATGATGAAAATATTAGTGCTGGGCGTGACGGGAATGTTAGGGAGTGCTGTATTCAAGTATATAGCCAATCATACCGAACATAGTGTTTTCGGCACTATGCGTGGAAAAGGTGGGATGAAGTACTTTGAAGAAAAGCACAAGGATAACTTTTTTCCTGATATCGATGTTCTTGACTATGAGTCGCTAGTTGGTGTGTTTGAGAAAGCTCGACCGGATGTTGTTATCAACTGCGTCGGCTTGATTAAGCAGTTGGCTCACGCCAAAGACCCGCTGTCAACGTTGCCATTGAATTCAATGTTGCCGCATCGCTTGTCCAAACTATGCAAACTCACTGACGCGCGCCTCGTTCATATCAGCACCGACTGTGTGTTTACTGGCGCTAAAGGTCTTTACGTTGAGTCGGATCTGTCTGATGCGGAAGACTTGTACGGTAAATCCAAGTTCATTGGTGAGCTGCATGATGAGAAGCATGCGATTACATTGCGGACCTCTATAATTGGTCACGAACTGGCTAGTTGCTCCTCCTTGGTTGATTGGTTCTTGTCTCAGGAAGGGGCGGTAAAAGGTTTCACGAAGGCCATTTTTTCCGGTGTGCCTACCGCAGAGTTGGCTCGCATCATTGTCGATTTTGTGCTGCCTAACAAAGAGCTGTTTGGGCTTTATCACGTTTCAGTGGCACCCATTGACAAGTTTACATTGTTGAATGAAATCGCCAAGGTCTATGAAAAGAACATTGACATCATTGCTGATGAGAAATTGGTAATTGACCGCTCTCTGGATTCGACGCGCTTTCGTGAAGCGGTCGGTTACGTGCCGCCGGTGTGGCCTGATCTTATTAAGTTTATGCGCGCTCAGCGATAATTTAGGAGTTTTGTATGTTTGACAATAAAGTATTGATGATCACCGGTGGTACAGGTTCTTTCGGCAACACGGTGTTAAAACGTTTTCTCGATACGAACGTAAAAGAAATTCGCGTGTTCAGTCGTGATGAGAAAAAACAGGAAGATATGCGCATTGCGCTCGGCAATGACAAAGTAAAGTTTTACATCGGTGATGTGCGTGACTACAACAGCATTTCCCAGGCTATGGTCGGGGTTAATTATATTTTCCACGCCGCCGCACTCAAACAAGTTCCCTCGTGCGAGTTTTACCCGATGGAGGCCGTCAAGACAAACGTTCTGGGTACTGAGAACGTTTTGAACGCGGCGATTGCCAATAATGTGGAGCGTGTTGTCGTATTGAGCACCGACAAAGCGGTTTATCCGATCAACGCAATGGGCATTTCCAAAGCGATGGCGGAAAAATTGGTAGTCGCCAAGTCCCGTATGATTCCACAAACCGGTCCGGTTATTTGCTCCACTCGCTACGGTAACGTGATGGCGTCGCGTGGTTCAGTAATCCCATTGTTCATTAATCAGCTCAAGCAGGGTGGAGAGCTGACGGTTACCGATCCTAATATGACGCGTTTCCTGATGTCCTTGGAAGACTCGGTCGATTTGGTGCTGCATGCATTCGAACATGCTGAGCAGGGCGATATTTTTGTCCAGAAAGCACCTGCATCCACGGTGGAAGTTCTGGCCCAGGCGCTAAAGGAACTTTTCAACCGCTTGAACTCGATTAAAGTCATCGGCACCCGCCATGGTGAGAAGCTGTATGAGTCGTTGATTTCTCGTGAGGAAATGGCGAAAGCTGAAGACATGGGCCGCTATTATCGTATTCCGGCGGATAATCGCGACCTGAACTACGAGAAGTACTTTGTGGAAGGCGAAACCGAGATTTCCGAATTGGACGACTATACCTCTCATAACACCGAACGCCTTGACGTTGAGGGCGTGAAGAAGCTGCTGCTAAAACTGGATTTCATTCAGGAGCAACTCAATGCTTAAGGTTATGACCCTGGTAGGTACCCGTCCGGAACTCATTAAAATGAGTCGCGTGATCGCAGAATTGGATAAGCATACTAATCATATTTTGGTCCACTCTGGTCAAAACTACGATTTCGAGCTTAATCAGGTGTTTTTTGATGACTTGGAGATCCGTAAACCCGACCACTTTCTAGGTGCCGTCGGCGAGACGGCTGCTCAGACTATTGCGCAGGTCATCGAAAAGTCCGATGAGCTTTTCGAAAAAGAAAAGCCGGATGCTTTGCTGCTTTACGGTGACACCAACACGTGTTTGGCAGTTATCGCTGCCAAGCGTAGAAAAATTCCGGTGTTTCACATGGAAGCCGGCAATCGTTGCTTTGACCAGCGCGTGCCCGAGGAACTGAACCGCAAGGTATTGGACCACTTAAGCGATATCAACATGGTGCTGACCGAACACGCTCGTCGATACCTGCTCGATGAAGGCGTGCGTCCGGAGACCATTGTCAAGACGGGTTCCCACATGGAAGAAGTCTTGAACCATTACATGCCCAAGATCGAAGCGTCAGATGTGTTGGCACGAGAAGGGCTCGAGACGGGACGTTATTTCATCGTCAGCACGCACCGGGAGGAGAACGTTGATACACCCGAGAATCTGCGCGATTTGCTCAGCTCATTGAAGGCGTTAGCGGACCAATATCAATATCCGGTGATTGTCTCTACGCATCCTCGTACTCGTAAGCGCCTCGAGGCATTGGGCGAATCGCTGGATCATCCATTGATTCGTTTCGTCAAGCCGTTTGGCTTGCTGGACTACATCAAGTTGCAGATGGGCGCGTACTGCATACTGTCTGATAGCGGCACGATTACAGAAGAAGCTTCCCTTTTGAATCTGCCGGCCGTCACCATCCGCAACGCTCATGAGCGCCCGGAAGGTATGGATGAGGGCACGCTGATTATGTGTGGTTTGAAAACCGAGCGCGTCCTCAATGCTGTTCGTGTAGTGACATCACAACATGTTCGCGGCGAGCGTTCCATTGCAGTGGTTGATGATTACCTTGGCGGCGCAGTTTCCAAAAAAGTCGTGCGAATCGTACATAGTTATACCGATTACATTAACCGCACCGTTTGGTCTAAGTCGTAAGCAAGGAGCTTTTCGTGCACATATTTGTGACAGGAGCATCGGGATTTGTTGGTCGCCGGGTGGTTCAAGTTTTAACCGCTCGGGCTGATATTCGAGTCACTGTCGCTGCCAGGGGCGAGCGTTTTACCTGCCCTGAAGCAGAGCAGGTCGTCCGATTCGACGACCTTGCGACCGCGCGTTTCTCGGCCGAACTTAGTGGTGTTGATACGGTGGTGCATTGCGCTGCGCGCGTCCATGTCATGAATGATCAGGAAGCTGATCCGTTGGAGGCTTTTCGTCGCGTGAATGTTGAGGGCACGTTAAACCTCGCTCGTCAGGCTGCAAAGGCGGGTGCAAGGCGGTTTATATTTCTCAGCTCGATAAAGGTCAATGGTGAAAGCACTACACCGGGCGCGCCTTTTACAGCTGACGAAGTGGGTAACCCGTCGGACCCTTACGGTGTTTCTAAAATGGAAGCCGAGCAAGGCCTACGTGAGCTGGCCTCGAGCTCAGGAATGGAAGTCGTGATCATTCGGCCCGTACTGGTCTATGGGCCTGGTGTGAAGGCTAACTTTCGCAGCATGATGCGCTGGCTGCATAAAGGCGTGCCATTGCCTTTTGGCGCTATTCATAACGCTCGTAGTCTGGTGGCCTTGGATAACCTAGTTGATTTGATCGTCACCTGCGTCAGTCACCCTGCGGCGGCGAATCAGACGTTTATGGTCAGTGACGGTGAAGACCTGTCGACCACTGTATTGTTGCGTAAAATGGCATCAGCATTGGGCAAGCCAGCGCGTCTTCTTCCGGTCCCCTCAGCACTCTTGAGGGCAGGGGCGAACATGCTGGGGAAGCGCAGCCTGTCACAACGCTTGTGTGGTTCACTGCAGGTTGATATTTGCGCTACACGTTCCGTTTTGGGGTGGACGCCTCCATTGTCGGTGGATGAGGCGTTGAAGGTGACGGCGTCGGATTTCATGGAAAATGAAAAGAAATGAGTTATTGGTGGATTGTCCCTACTGTTGCGTTGGTCTCATTTGTGATGACCGCTGTAATTCGTCGATACGCGCTGTCGCGAAGTATCATTGATATTCCGAATGCGCGCAGCTCACATTCTGTGCCCACGCCTCGAGGCGGCGGGGTAGCAATTGTGCTTGCTTTCCTCGCTGTTATTCCGCTGTTGGGGTGGCTGGGGCTGGCATCTACGGATTCGTTGATTGCGGTAGGGGGGGCCGGATCTCTGGTTGCGGTGTTGGGTTTTATGGACGATCACGGTCATATCGCAGCTCGTTGGCGTTTGGTTGGCCATTTTTGCGCAGCAGCGTGGGCATTGTTTTGGTTCAGTGGACTCGCTCCGCTAACTGTTTTCGGATGGCGTCTGGAACTCGGCATCGTCGGTAGCCTCCTGGCTGCGGTTTATATAGTTTGGATGCTCAACCTCTATAATTTCATGGACGGAATCGACGGTATCGCCAGTGTCGAAGCAATATGTGCCTGTTTGGGCGCCTGTTTGCTTTATACGATGAGTGGCCATCAAGATATGATCTGGTTGCCTTTGTTATTAGCTGCAGCGGTCGGGGCATTTCTTCTCTGGAACTTTCCTCCCGCCAAGATATTCATGGGGGACGCGGGGAGTGGATTTCTGGGGGTTATTTTGGCCTGCTTCTCTATTCAGGCTGCGTGGGCCCAATCGTCTTATTTCTGGGCCTGGTTGATATTGCTGGGGATATTTGTGGTTGATGCAACGTTCACGTTGGTACGGCGTTTATTGCGCGGTGACAAGGTCTACGAAGCTCATCGCAGCCATGCTTATCAATTTGCATCGCGCAAATTCGGCAAACATCTTCCGGTGACTCTGGCAGTGGCGGCCATCAATATATTCTGGCTGTTGCCCATTGCAATGGGGGTTGTTTTATACGGTTTGGATGGTGCTTGGGGTCTGATCCTCGCTTATCTACCGCTGGTTCTTCTGGCGATAAAATTTCATGCTGGTGAGCTTGAGAAGCTGGGTGTTGGCAAATAAGCAGTACTTGCAGCCGAACTGGATGCTCTGACGAGCCCAGGTGTGGCGTTGAGAGCACAAGGCGTGGGAGTGAATAGAGGTGTTTGAAGAGGCTATGGATAAGTTACGGGCGTATTTGGTCGGTCTACCTAGACGCAAGAAACGACTGATACAGGTCGGCACCGATGTATGTTTGGTTTGGTTGGCCTTGTGGCTCGCGTTCGTTGTACGCCTGGGCATCGACGAGCTGGTTAATCCGGTTCGCGTTCACCTGTGGTTGTTCATTGCCGCTCCTATTATCGCAATTCCTCTGTTCATACGCTTCGGCATGTACAGGGCGGTGATGCGCTACTTCGGAAACGATGCACTCATCGCGATCATCAAAGCGGTCAGCTTGTCGTCGCTGATTCTCGGCGTTGTCGTTTACTGGTACAGCAACCACCAGAATGTGGTTCCACGCTCCATAATCTTCAATTATTGGTGGTTGAGCCTGATTATGGTCGGTGGCCTGCGTTTGGCAATGCGACAGTATTTTTTGGGCGACTGGTTTGCCGCATCACAACATGTCCCGTTTACCAGCCGTGACGACGGCCTGCCGCGTGTTGCTATCTACGGGGCCGGGGCCGCGGGCAATCAACTGGTTGCTGCTTTGCGCATGGGCAGAGTGATGCGCCCGGTGGCATTTATCGACGACGACGCCAGCATTTCTGATCGTGTCATATCGGGACTGCAAGTCTACAAGCCCAAGCACATTCAACGGATGATTGAAGTCACCGGTGCTCAAGAAATCTTACTCGCGATCCCATCTTCCAACCGCGGCCGTCGCCGTGAAATCCTTGGCTTCCTCGAAGGTTTTCCACTGCATGTACGAAGCGTTCCAGGTTTCATGGACCTCGCCAGCGGTCGCGTCAAAGTGGATGACATTCAGGAAGTCGACATCGCCGATCTGCTGGGTCGTGATGCAGTGCCCGCACAAGGCGAGTTGCTGGAACACTGCATCAAAGGACAAAATGTTCTTGTGACCGGCGCGGGTGGATCAATCGGCTCCGAACTTTGCCGGCAGATCCTCGCCTTGCGTCCGACAACATTGCTGTTGTTCGAACACAGCGAGTTCAACCTCTACAGCATCCTTTCAGAACTCGAGCAGCGTGTCACCCGCGAGTCGCTGCCTGTGAAGTTGCTGCCGATCCTCGGTTCAGTGCGCAATCAGTCCAAGTTGCTTGATGTCATGAAAACCTGGCATGTAGACACGGTTTATCATGCTGCTGCCTACAAACATGTGCCAATGGTTGAGCACAACATTGCTGAAGGTGTTTTGAACAACGTCATTGGTACGCTTAATACCGCGCAAGCGGCGTTGCAGGCAGGTGTCGCCAACTTCGTTCTTATCTCGACAGACAAGGCAGTACGTCCGACTAACGTCATGGGCAGTACCAAACGCTTGGCGGAACTTACCCTGCAAGCCCTAAGCCGCGAACTGGCCCCTGTGCTGTTTGGTGAGAAGTTGAACGTCTCGCGAGTCAACAAAACCCGTTTCACCATGGTGCGTTTCGGTAATGTGCTGGGATCCTCCGGCTCAGTCATTCCGCTGTTTCATAAGCAGATCAAGACGGGCGGCCCGCTGACAGTTACTCACCCCAAGATCACCCGCTATTTCATGACGATTCCTGAAGCGGCTCAATTGGTGATTCAGGCGGGCTCCATGGGACTCGGCGGTGACGTATTCGTGCTGGACATGGGTGAGCCGGTGAAGATCGTCGAGCTGGCCGAGAAAATGATCCACCTGTCTGGCCTGAGTGTCCGGTCTGACAAGAACCCGCACGGCGACATTGCCATTGAGTTTTCCGGTCTGCGTCCGGGTGAAAAGCTTTACGAAGAGTTGCTGATCGGTGACAACGTTGTGGCTACCCAGCACCCGATGATCATGAGCGCCAACGAAGATCATCTGCCCTGGGATGTACTCAAGGTTAAGCTGACCGAACTGCTTGCAGCCGTAGATCAAGACGATTACACGCGGGTGCGTCAATTACTTCGCGACACGGTGAGTGGTTATGCGCCGGACGGCGAGATCGTCGACTGGATATACCAGCAACGCCGTCTGGAGCCCTGAGTTAACACCCTGTTACTCACCCATTTTTGACACCTCCCAAACATCACCTAAGTTAGAGGAGCAGCTTTAGGAAAGCTGCTTCTCTTCTACCGATGTCATGGAGCGTCACCAATGCAAAACACCTACATATCCTCGCTGATCTTTGCCGTCCTCACCAGCCTCTCTGTAGCCACCCACGCCTCCCCGCCCACCAAACCCGAAGCCACTGCGCCTATCAGTGCGCAGATGGCGAACGTCGAGCAAACCACCAAGGTCAACCTCAATGCTGCTGATGTGGACACTCTTCGCCGCGAACTTTTCGGCATCGGTGCGGCCAAGGCTAAAGCTATTATTGCCTACCGCGACGACAACGGTCCGTTCACGGCGGTTGACGAGTTGCTGGAGGTAAAGGGTATCGGCAAGGCATTGCTGGAGAAAAATCGCGACAGGCTTGCCATTAACTGAGGAAGTGAACGCAATGCATGAGGCCGGTCATTGACCGGCCTTTTCTTCATCTGAAACTTGATCTTTCAATGCTCCGCGTACCATTTCCAGAATACGCGTTGCCAGCTCCGGTTTTTCCACGCTTCTCGCTAGTACCGGTGCGCCCACCAGCGTCCAGATAAGCAACTCGCTACGGGCGAGGTCAGGTGCCATTCCGAAAAGTAGCTGTCGATGAACGCCTCCAGCGGTCGTTCCTGGGTAAACAGCATTTTGCAGTGCGCATCCAACTCTGCCCCTACAACCTGCAAGGCCTTTTCCACTCACTCCTCTTTGGATTTGAAGTGTGCATAGAGCCCGCCATGCGTCAGGTCCAACGCTTTCATCAACGCCTGCAAACCCGCGGCGCCGATACCATCGAGGCGAAAGCGTATAGACGCTTGCTTGATGGTGCGTTAGTGGATCTGGGCTTATGGTCTCGTGAGTAGCGCATAGAACTGCCGGATACGTGAGGGCATTTTGACGGGTCTGTGCGATTACCTACTGAGGCAGGCGGCGACCACGTTGGCATGAAAAGTGGTTACGTTTACCCCGGTGATTGTTCAACAATCGGAAGATGATGATGACCCTTAGTTTGTCTTTGGCCGACCAGATCGCCTTGGAGCTTCGCGCCGACATCATCGGCGGACGCCTGTTGCCGGGAATGCCGCTGATAGAGGCCGACTTGGTCCAGGCGTACAACGCATCGCGCAATACGATTCGCGAAGCGCTGCATCGTTTGGGGCAGGAGGGGCTTACGCGTTACGTGCGCAATAAAGGTGTGATGGTTCGGCGATTGGATCGTGATGAGGTGCGTGACCTGTTCGTCGTGCGTCGCACGTTGGAGTTGCAGGCCATCGCCCATAGCGTTGCGTTGACCGGCGACCAGGCCGAGCACATGCAAAACGCCATTGACGCCACGACCCTTGCCCGGGAACGGGAAGACTGGCGTGCCGTGGCCACCCACAGCCTGCTGTTTCATCAGCAGATTGTCGGGTTGATAGGCAGCCCATTGTTCGATGAGTTTTTTGCGCGGGTCATAGCCCAGTTGCGCCTGGTGTTTTGCGCAGCACCTGATGAACGACGTTTCCAGTTGCCCTGGCTGGAGCGGGACTGCGAGATTTACACCCTGCTGGCAAACGGTAACAAGCTCGCCGCGCAAGAGGCCATGAGCCTTTACCTGCACGATTCGGAACGCCTTTCCCTGGCTCTGTTTGATCACTCTTGATGGAGGTTTGCCCATGTACAAAGACTATCCAGCTGCTTATCAGGTCAGCAAAGGTTCGGCCCTGCAAGTCGACACTGCGTTCTATGAACGCATTCGTGACCAAGCCGATAAACGCACGTTGATCGAGCAGTTCGAAGTACCGATTCGCACCGGCAGGGCGTGGAAAGTGCCGGCCGGGCATGTGTTCCGCGTCACTACACCGGTTGGCCCGCAGGTGGGTGACTTCAACGTGTGGAATGCCAATGACCCGCGCGAACGTCTTTGGGCAGCCCGCACGCGCCAGTTGCAGGGCGCGCATGTCAGCACCCATGACCGGCTGTGGTCGAACCTGCCGTTTCTGCGGCCACTGGTGACTATCACCGATGACAGCCTGGCGGGTTACGGCATTGATGAACACGGTGGCCGCTTGCACGACTTGCTTGGCACGCGGTGCGATCCTTATGTGAATCGCATGCTGACAGGGGAAGATTTCCACCATCATTGCCACTCAAACCTGACCCGTGCCGTTCTGCCTCACGGTCTGACGGAGTTTGACGTGCACGACGTGCTGAATATCTTCCAGTGCACTGGCCTCAATCATGACGACATGTACTTCATGAAAGCCTGCCCGGCGCAGAAGGGCGACTACCTGGAGTTTTTTGCCGAGATTGATTTGCTGTGCGCGCTGTCGACCTGCCCGGGTGGCGATTTGTCGCTGCCGATGTGGGGGCCTGACGCGCAGGACCCGTTAACGGTGTGCCGCCCGCTGGGCGTCGAAATCTACAAATTGGAAGAGGCGTTGCTCAGCGGCTGGAGCTCGCCCGCGCGTGCTGCCTATAACGGGCAGCACGGTTTGCATATTGCCAAGGCGGCATGGGAGTAAGCCCGCCTAGCGGTCCTGCGCGTCCTTGGCATCCGCCTGGACGTTGCGCTCGGCCACGCGCTTGCGTTGTTCGTCGGTGAGTTCCACCTTGTTGGCGCTGTCACGCAGCATCATCAGCCCACCGACGATCGACCCGATCGCAACCACCATAATCAACCACGCATACCACGGCATAAGGCTCTCCTTGAGGCAGATCGCCGTGGGAGAGTTTTCCCACGGTAATAACTGCTTTGAGTTACAGGCTTTCTGAGTAGTTCAGTGTAGGCCTGTTCTGCCTCATTAACCTTAGAGTCCGGTCAGCATCGCATCCGCCGGTGCATCGGCGCGGTCTTGCGCGGTCAGTTGGAAGTAGATGAAACCCACCACCATGAAGCCGAGGAAGATCAAGCCGATCAGCGCGTTGAACCAGGCCATGGCGACCAGGCACACCACCGCCAGTACCAGTGCGATACCCGGCACAATCGGGTAGCCCGGCGCGCGGAAGGTGCGTTCCAGCAGCGGCTCGGTCTTACGCAGCTTGAACAGGCTGAGCATGCTCATGATGTACATGACGATGGCACCGAACACCGCCATGGTGATCATCGCCGCGGTTAAGGTCATGCCACCCAGGTTAATCAACCCGTCGCTGTAGATGGCCGCGATACCGACCACGCCACCGGCGATGATTGCCCGGTGCGGCGTCTGAAAACGCGACAGCTTGGCGAGGAAGGAGGGCAGGTAACCGGCGCGGGCCAGCGCGAAGAACTGGCGCGAGTAGCCAAGGATGATCCCGTGAAAACTCGCCACCAGGCCGAACAGGCCGATCCACACCAACATGTGCAGCCAGCCGGAGCTGTCACCCACCACGGTTTTCATGGCTTGCGGCAATGGGTCGTTGATGTTTGCCAGGGTGCGCCAGTCGCCCACGCCGCCGGCGAAGAACATCACGCCCATGGCCAGTATCACCAGGGTCAGGATGCCACTGATGTAGGCCTTTGGAATGGTGCGCTTGGGATCTTTCGCCTCTTCAGCTGCCATGGCCGCGCCCTCAATGGCAAGGAAGAACCAGATGGCAAATGGAATGGCGGCAAACATCCCGGCAATCGCCGGGGCGCCAAAGGTGTCGGAACCGGCCCAGCCATTCAATGCAAAGTTGCTGAAGCTGAACGCGGGGGCGACCACGCCCATGAACACCAGCAACTCGGCGACGGCGAGCACGCACACCACCAGTTCGAAGGTGGCGGCGAGTTTCACGCCGAGGATGTTCAGGCCCATAAACACGATGTAGGCGCCGACGGCCGCGTGTTTGGGGTCCAGTGCCGGAAACTGCACATTCAAATACGCGCCGATGGCCAAGGCGATGGCCGGTGGCGCGAAGACAAATTCAATCAGGGTTGCCAGACCCGCGATCAAGCCACCTTTCTCTCCAAAAGCGCGACGGCTGTAAGCAAACGGCCCGCCAGCGTGAGGAATGGCGGTGGTCAGCTCGGTGAAGCTGAAGATAAAGCAGGTGTACATCGCCGCGACCATCAATGAGGTCACCAGAAAGCCCAAAGTCCCTGCGACGCCCCAGCCATAGCTCCAGCCGAAGTATTCGCCGGAAATCACCAGCCCGACGGCAATGCCCCACAAATGCAGAGTGCCCAAAGTGGGTTTGAGTTGTGTGTTCATGTGTTGCTCTCCCTGAACCGGTTGGAATGATTCAAGGTGTTGCAGCGGCCATGCCAGCCTGAGAATCATTGTCGTAAAGCCGCGCAACTGTCGCGCGCGGGATGGTTTGGCGTTTGAAAATTTTCAGGATTGCACCAGTTGAGTGCGGCGGTGCCCCAGCCGACGCTATCGCGGGCAACCCCGGCTCCCACATTCAATACACGCCAGCCCAGACACCTCAGTCAACTGTGGGAGCCGCGCTTGCCCGCGATGAGGCCCTCCACGCCCCTGTAAATCCCCCTGTAAACCCCGCATAAACCCACTCTTTACGCCGTCTTTACGCCCGGCGCATACCCTCGCTCTCGTTCCTTTACACCACTCCTGCCGACAATTGGCCCACACGCGGCAATCGCCGCAATTCGGAGAGACTTCCATGAGCGTTCTGGACGGGGTGTCACTGCTATTGGCCGTGGCGCTGTTCATTTATCTGCTGGTTGCGCTGTTACGCGCGGATCGGAACTAGGAGCAGGCTATGCACAGTTATGACTATTGGCTGATCATCGCCTTCTTTGCCGTGGTGCTGGTGCCGGCACCCTTTCTGGGGCGGTTCTACTACAAGGTGATGGAAGGCCAGCGCACATGGCTCACGCCGCTGCTTGGCCCCGTTGAGCGTGCGTGCTATCGCCTTTCGGGCGTGGACGAGCATCAGGAACAAAGCTGGCAGAAATACGCGCTGGCACTGCTGGCGTTCAACCTTGCCGGTTTTGTGTTGTTGTTCGCGGTGCTGCTGTTCCAGGAATACCTCCCACTGAACCCACAGAAATTGCCCGGTCAGGAATGGACCCTGGCGTTCAACACGGCGGTCAGTTTCATGACCAACACTAACTGGCAGAACTACAGCGGTGAAGCGTCCCTGAGCTACCTCAGCCAGATGGCCGGCCTTACCGTGCAGAACTTTGTCAGCGCGGCCACCGGCCTGGCAGTCCTGGTCGCTTTTTGCCGTGGGATCGGTCGTAAATCCACCAAGACGCTGGGTAACTTCTGGGTCGACATGACCCGTGCCACTCTCTACGGCTTGCTGCCGATGTGCCTGGTGTTTGCGCTGTTTCTGGTGTGGCAGGGCGTGCCACAAACATTCGCTCATTACGTGAGCGCGGTAACCCTGCAGGGCGTTGATCAGGTGATCCCACTGGGCCCCGCGGCCAGCCAGATTGCGATCAAGCAATTGGGCACCAACGGCGGCGGCTTCTTCGGCGTCAACTCGGCGCATCCATTTGAAGACCCGACGGCGTGGGCCAACCTGTTCGAACTGAGCGCGATCATCCTGATCCCCGTCGCGCTGGTGTTCACCTTTGGTCATTACGTGAAAGACCTGCGTCAGAGCCGCGCCATCCTGGGTTGCATGCTGGCCTTGTTCCTGATCGGCGGCGCGACTTCTCTGTGGGCCGAATACCAGCCCAATCCGACTCTGAACAACCCGGCCGTCGAGCAAACCGCGCCGCTGGAAGGTAAGGAAGCGCGCTTCGGCACCACGGGCACCGTGTTGTGGTCGGTGGCCACCACGGCGGCGTCCAACGGTTCGGTCAACGGCATGCAGGACAGCCTTAACCCTCTGAGCGGCATGGTGGCACTGGTTAACATGATGGTCGGCGAAGTGATCTTCGGCGGCGTCGGCGCCGGTATGTACGGCATGTTGCTCAACGTGTTGATCGCCGTGTTCCTTGCCGGGCTGATGATCGGCCGCACGCCGGAATACCTGGGTAAAAAGCTCCAGGCCAAGGAAGTGCAGTTGCTCGTGGTGACCTTGCTGGTAATGCCGATTGCCACCTTGGTGCTGGGCGCCATCGCGGCCAGCTTGCCAGGCCCGGCAGGCGCCATCAGTAACCCTGGCCCTCACGGCTTCAGCCAGTTGCTGTACGCCTACACCTCGGCCAGCGCCAACAACGGCTCGGCGTTCGGCGGCTTCAGTGCCAATACCCCGTTCCACAACCTGATGCTGAGCCTGAGCATGTTGCTCGGTCGCTTCGGCTACATCCTCCCGGTACTGGCCCTGGCTGGCAGCCTGGCGATGAAGAAGACCGCACCGATCGGTCAGAACAGCTTCCCGACCCATGGCCCGCTGTTCGTGACCCTGTTGACCGTGACCATTTTGCTGGTGGGCGGCCTGACCTTCCTGCCAACACTGGCACTGGGCCCAATTGCTGAACACCTGAGTATGGGCTTCTAAGGGGATATGAAAATGAATATGCCTGCAAAAAATGCGGCCCCTGTAACCACCCAGGAGCCTGCCAAAACCGCCATCTCCGCCCTGTGGCGCCCGGCGCTGGTCCAGGCGTTCGTCAAGCTGGACCCGCGTCAACTGCAACGCTCGCCGGTGATGCTGGTGGTTGAACTGACCGCCATCCTCACCACCGTGCTGTGCTTTGTCCCCGACACTTCGGTGCCGACTTTTGTCGCCGTGCAAATCGCCGTGTGGCTGTGGTTCACCGTGCTGTTCGCCAACTTCGCCGAAGCCTTGGCCGAAGGTCGTGGCAAGGCCCGCGCCGACAGCCTCAAGGCGGGCAGCGAAGGCTTGAGTGCACGTCGCAAGGAAGCCGACGGCACTTTCAAGGTTGTGCCGGCTGCCAGCCTGCGCAAAGGTGATGTGGTACGCGTCGCCTCCGGGGAGATGATCCCGGGCGATGGCGAAGTCATCGAGGGCATCGCGGCCGTCAACGAAGCGGCGATTACTGGCGAATCCGCACCGGTGATCCGCGAGTCCGGCGGCGACCGTTCGGCCGTCACCGGCAACACCCGCCTGGTCTCGGACTGGCTGCTGATCCGCATCACCGTCAACCCCGGCGAATCCACGCTGGACCGCATGATCGCGTTAGTGGAAGGCGCCAAACGCCAGAAAACCCCCAACGAAGTCGCGCTGGATATCTTGCTGATCGGCCTGACCCTGATCTTTCTGCTGGTGGTAGTCACCCTGCAGCCGTTCGCCCACTTCGCCAATGGCAGCCTGCCGCTGGTGTTCCTGGTCGCACTGCTGGTGACGCTGATTCCTACAACCATTGGCGGTTTGTTGTCGGCCATCGGTATCGCCGGTATGGACCGCCTGGTGCGCCTCAACGTGATCGCCAAATCCGGTCGCGCCGTGGAAGCAGCAGGCGACGTGCACGTGTTGCTGCTGGACAAGACCGGCACTATCACCTTCGGTAATCGTCGCTGCGCGGCAGTGATTGCGGCGCCGGGCGTCAGCGGTCGTGACTTGGCCGAAGGCGCGTTGCTGGCGTCCCTGGCGGACGATACGGCCGAAGGTAAATCCATCGTTGAATACCTGCGCGCGCTGCACCCGCAGGCCGAGCCGACGCTGGACCAGCTGACTTCCGTGCCCTTCAGTGCCGAAACCCGCTTGTCCGGTGTCGACTATCAGAGCCGCGTGTTCCGTAAAGGCGCCGTGGATTCACTGCTGGCGTTCATCGGTCAAAAACGCAGTGACCTGCAACCGGCTCTGTCGCGTGAAATCGACAAGATCGCCCAGAGCGGCGGCACGCCCTTGCTGGTGTGCGCTGATGGCAAATTGCTCGGTGCGATTCACCTCAAGGACGTGGTCAAGCCCGGCATCCGCGAGCGCTTCGCCGAGCTGCGCAAACTGGGCATCCGTACCGTCATGGTGACCGGCGACAACCCACTGACCGCCGCTGCGATTGCTGCCGAAGCGGGCGTGGATGACGTGCTGGCCGAAGCCACCCCGGAGAAAAAACTCGCACGCATTCGTCACGAACAGAACGACGGTCGCCTGGTGGCGATGTGCGGCGACGGCGCCAACGACGCCCCGGCGCTGGCCCAGGCTGACGTCGGCATGGCGATGAACGACGGCACTCAAGCCGCTCGCGAAGCGGCCAACATGGTCGACCTTGACAGTGACCCGACCAAGCTGCTGGACGTGGTGCAGATCGGTAAAGAGTTGCTGGTGACCCGAGGCGCGCTGACCACGTTCTCCATCGCCAACGACGTGGCCAAGTACTTCGCGATCCTGCCGGCGCTGTTCGCCTCGATCTACCCGCAACTTGGTGTGCTCAACGTGATGCACCTGCAGAGCCCGCAGAGCGCGATTCTCTCGGCCATCGTGTTCAACGCCCTGATCATCGTGGTGCTGATTCCCCTGGCGCTGCGAGGTGTGCGCGTGCAGGCCGCCAGTGCGGCAGCGTTGCTGCGTCGCAACCTGCTGATCTACGGCCTGGGCGGGATTGTGGTGCCGTTCGTGGGCATCAAGGCGATCGACATGCTGCTGACCGCGCTGCACCTGGTTTGACCCGATCCCTGTGGGCCCTGATCAACCGGGCCCACAGGTTGCAATGACCG
Source organism: Pseudomonas sp. AMR01 (assembly GCF_041946035.1). Lineage (NCBI taxonomy): Bacteria > Pseudomonadati > Pseudomonadota > Gammaproteobacteria > Pseudomonadales > Pseudomonadaceae > Pseudomonas > Pseudomonas sp. AMR01. The sequence continues at coordinate 9,383 of NZ_JAUTYR010000030.1, read as the reverse complement.
AATTGAGGAATTTGAAATGTCCAACATGATCCGCCCGGCCTTGAGCCTGCTGGTACTCATGACCCTGATCACCGGCGTTGCCTACCCGCTGGTGGTGACCGGCGTGGCGCAAATCGCCTTCCCGGACCAGGCCAACGGCAGCCTGGTGCGCGATGCCAGCGGCAAAGTGCGTGGCTCCAGCCTGATCGCCCAGGATTTTACCGGTGACAGCTGGTTCCACCCGCGCCCATCGGCCGGTGCGTTTGCGACGGTTTCCAGCAGTGCGAGTAACTTAAGCCCAAGTAACCCTGCGTTGGCGACGCGGGTGTTTGATGACGCCAGCAAACAGCTGGTCCCAAGCCAGGGCCCGGTGCCTTTGGCGTCGCTGACTACCTCCGGCAGCGGACTTGATCCACACTTGCCACCGCAGGCGGTTGCCTATCAACTGGCGCGTGTCGCGGCGGCGCGGAATGTGCCGGTGTCTACACTGCAGCGTCTGCTGGATGCGCACATCGAAAGCCCGCTGGTGGGGCCGCCGGTGGTGAACGTATTGGCATTGAACATGGCCCTGGAAAAACTGTAACCCCTGTGGGAGCGGGCTTGCTCGCGAAAGCGGTGTATCAGAAACAAATGTGTTGCCTGATATACCGCTTTCGCGAGCAAGCCCGCTCCCACATTGGATCTTCAGTGGGCCTACTACCTGAACACCTGAAGGAACCGTAAAGCATGAGCGACTCCGGCCGCGCCGATGCCCTGTTAGCCGAACTGCCACGGGACGGCCGTGGCCGGCTCAAAGTCTTCCTCGGCGCCGCGCCGGGCGTGGGCAAGACCTACGCCATGCTCCAGGCCGCCCATACCCAGCTGCGCCAGGGCGTCAAGTTGATCGCCGGCGTAGTCGAAACCCACGGTCGCGCTGAAACCGAAGCCTTGCTCAGTGGCCTGCCGCAGCAACCCTTGCTGCGCAGTGAATACCGCGGCGTGATGCTCGAAGAAATGGACCTCGACGGCCTGCTCGCCGCCAAGCCCAAGCTGGTGCTGGTCGATGAACTGGCCCACAGCAACGCGCCCGGCAGCCGCCATGAAAAGCGCTGGCAAGACATTCAGGAACTGCTCGCCGCCGGCATCAATGTGTTCACCACGGTCAACGTCCAGCACCTTGAAAGTCTCAATGACCAGGTGCGCGGCATTACCGGCGTGCACGTGCGCGAAACCCTGCCGGATTGGGTGCTGCAGGAGGCCGACGAACTGCTGCTGATCGACCTGCCTTCCCGCGAGCTGCTGGAGCGCCTGCGCGACGGCAAGGTCTATGTGCCGGAGCAGGCCCGCGCCGCCATTGATGCATTTTTCACCCAGACCAACCTCATGGCGCTGCGCGAACTGGCGATGCAGACCGCCGCTGCCCACGTCGACGACGACCTGGCACAGGGTTATCGCCAACTTGGCCAAGCCGCGCCAGCGGTGCGCGGCCGTTTGCTGGTGGGCGTGGACGGCGATGCGCAAGCCGAGCGCCTGGTGCGTCACGCCAGCCGTGTGGCTCAGCGTCGGCATTTGCCGTGGAGCCTGGTGCATATCGATAACGGCCGCGCGCGCGATGAGCAATCGCGCCTGCGCCTGCAAAACGCCCAGCAACTTGCCGAACGATTGGGCGGGGAAGTGGTGTTGCTGCGCGCCGGGGAGGTGGCGAAGACGCTGATCCAGCATGCCGCCGAACGCCGCGCCAGCCTGCTGCTTGTGGGGCAGTCGCGCATGCGCCTGCGCCGTCGACTGTTCGGCGGCGGCTTGGCGGCGCGCTTGTTGCGTAATGCACGCGGGTTGGAAATCAACGTCCTCGACAGCGACGAAATTCCTGCGCCGCCACGCTTGCCGGATGTGCGCGGGCTGGTGTGGTTCGACTACGCACTCGCGGTACTGGCGACAGTGGTGGCTGCCGCCGTGGCCTGGGCGGTGTCCAGCGTATTGCCGCTGCCGAATATCTCGCTGGTGTTCCTCGCCGCCGTTTTGCTGGTGGCCGTACGCAGCAGCCTGGGGCCATCGCTGGCGTGTGCGGCACTGTCGTTTCTGACCTACGACTTCTTGTTTATTCCTCCAAACTTCTCCTTTGCGATTCAGCGTGAAGAGGATGTCTTGACCCTGTTGTTCTTCCTGCTGATGGCGGCGCTGACGGGCAACCTTGCCGCGCGCCAACGCCGGCAGCTACAGGCGTTGCGCGATACCCAGGAAGAAACCAGCGAGCTGCTCGACCTGTCGCGCAAACTCACTGCCGCCACCGACCGCCAGGCCGTGATCAGCGCGGCCGCCCATCATCTGGAAGGCTGGAGCGACTTGGACTTGTGCCTGGTCAATCGCGACAGCGGCGGAGAATTGAAGGTCGAAACCGGCGGCCCGCTGACGTTTACCGAAGCCGAACGCGCCGCCGCCGACTGGGCCTGGCAGCACGATCAACCGGCCGGCATGGGCACCGGCACCTTGCCGCTCGGGCGCTGGTGGTGGTGGCCGCTGTCGGGTGAGGAAGGCCCGCTGGGTTTGCTTGGCGTCAGCCCCAAGCCGGGTTTGGAACTGAGTGGTCAACGCCGTCGTTTGCTCACCGCCCTCAGCCAGCCGCTCGCCCAAGCCCTGGCCCGGGCACAACTGGGGCAAGAGCTGGAGTCCGCACGACTGCACGGCGAAACCGAGCAACTGCGCAGTGCCTTGCTCGCCTCGGTGTCCCATGATTTGCGCACACCGCTGACCTCCATGCGCGGCAGCATCGACAGCCTGCTGGCGCTCGGCGAAGCGATTCCGCTGGAGGATCGCCGCGAGTTGCTCGAAGGCACCCGCGATGAAGCCGAGCGCCTGGACCGCTATATCCAGAACCTGCTGGACATGACGCGTCTCGGCCACGGCGCCCTCAAGCTGGCGCGGGATTGGGTCTCGCCGGGCGATATCGTCGGCAGTGCCCTGGGCCGCTTGCGCGCGGTGCTGGCGCCGTTGCAAGTGACCACTGATGTGCCGCCCGAATTGCCGTTGCTGTATGTGCACGCGGCGTTGATCGAGCAAGCGCTGGTCAATGTGCTGGAAAACGCTGCACGGTTTTCACCGCCTCAAGGTCGCTTGCAGTTAAGCGCCGGCGTGGCGGATGATCAGCTGTTTTTCGCCGTCGCCGACGAAGGGCCAGGGATTCCCGAAGACGAGCGCGCGAAGATTTTCGATATGTTCTACACCGCCGCCCGTGGCGATCGGGGCGGGCAGGGCACCGGCCTCGGGCTGGCGATTTGTCAGGGCATGGTCGGCGCTCATGGCGGGCGAATCAGTGTCGCCGACGGCATCGATGGGCGCGGCACCTGCATCACGTTGTTCCTGCCGTTGCCGACTCAGCCTGGCCTGGAACGCGAGCCTTGAGCTACCCTCTTTTCTCCTCGGATTTTGATTGGACACCATGAGCCAGACCGCGACGATTTTGGTCATTGATGACGAACCGCAGATCCGCAAATTCTTGCGCATCAGCCTGGCCTCCCAGGGCTACAAGGTGATTGAGGCCGGTACTGGCAACGAAGGCCTGGCCCAAGCGGCATTGAGCAAACCGGATTTGCTGGTGCTCGACCTCGGCCTGCCCGATATGGATGGTCAGCAAGTGCTGCGCGAATTTCGCGAATGGTCGACCGTGCCGGTGTTGGTGCTGTCGGTGCGCGCCAGTGAAGTACAAAAAGTCGAAGCCCTCGACGGCGGCGCCAATGACTATGTGACCAAACCGTTTGGTATCCAGGAATTTCTCGCCCGCGTGCGCGCATTGCTGCGCCAGGCGCCAGCGGGGGAAGCGCAGGAAGCCGCGTTACGGTTTGGCCCGTTGACGGTGGACCTGGCCTATCGGCGGGTGTTGCTGGACGGGGCTGAAGTGGCGCTCACCCGTAAGGAGTACGCGGTGCTGGCACAATTGGCGCGGCATCCGGGGCGGGTGATCACTCAGCAGCAATTGCTCAAGGATATCTGGGGGCCGACTCACACCGAGGACAGTCACTATCTGCGGATTGTGGTGGGGCACTTGCGCCAGAAGCTGGCGGATGATCCGACTCAGCCACGGTTTATCGTGACCGAGGCGGGAGTGGGGTATCGGTTGTTGAGCGTCTAGATTTTTGGCGACTGGGCCGACGCCATCGCAGGCAAGCCAGCTCCCACATTTGAAGGTGTTCACAATTCAAACTGTGGGAGCTGGCTTGCCTGCGATGAGGCCTTCAGCAATATCCATAACTTCAGCGCTGCTCACTCTCATAACGGTCCAACGTGTCACTGGCAATTTCCCGCCCCAAAGCGATCAACTCCGGCGCCTTGTAAAACTCAAAAAACCGGCACACCCGCTTCGGAACGTTGATCAGCACGTCTGGCGGGTAGCCAGCGATCTTGTACTGCGCCAATGACGTCTGCATCACCTCGAAACTCTGGTTGATCAAGTCCAGCAGTGACGCCGGCCCCACGTTGTCGATGATGAACGAGCCGGTCGCCGATTTCGGTGCCCCGGGCTTTTCGGGGGCTGCGGCGGGTTGCTGGGATTCCGGCGCGGCTGATTCGAGCCACGGGTTGATGTGTGCCGCGTGGGCCTGCAAGGCCTCTTGCTCCAGCTTCATTAACTGCTCAGCTTGCTTGCGGCGAAACGGCAGGTGCGAGCCCAATGATTTCGCCAGGCTGTTGAAGCGGCTCTTGAACGCTGGCGGGCGCTGGATCACCGGCAATTGATAGTGGTTCTGGTTGGTGGCGTTGAGGTTGACCGCGATGATCAAGTCGCAATGGCTCGACACTACCGGCACGATGGGCAGCGGGTTAAGCAGGCCGCCGTCGACCAGCATGCGGTTGCCTTGCATCACTGGCGTGAACAGGCTGGGAATTGCGGCCGAAGCGCGCATGGCCTGATGCAGGCAGCCTTCCTGGAACCATATTTCCTGCTGATTGGTAAGGTCGGTGGCCACTGCGGTGTAGGGAATGCGCAGCTCTTCGATATTGATCTCGCCCACGATCTTGCGGATTTGCCCGAAGACCTTCTCGCCGCGAATCGCCCCCAGGCGAAAGCTCACGTCTACCAGGCGCAACACGTCCAGGTAGTCGAGGCTTTCAATCCAGTTGCGGTACTCGTCAAGCTTGCCGGCGGCGTAGATCCCGCCCACCACCGCGCCCATGGAGCAGCCTGCGATACAGGCAATGTCATAACCGCGCCGTTCGATTTCCTCGATCACGCCGATATGGGCGTAACCCCGCGCTCCGCCCGAGCCCAGCACCAAGGCAACACGTTTACTCATAGTCAATGTCCTTCCCAAGGCAGGTGCCCACAATGCACCCATAAAGGGGGGCGCTTCAATCTTCGCCGAGGCCATAATATTTTTCGAGGATAGCCAGTGTGCTCGGGTATGCTCTGGCTATTGGCGCTTTAGATTTGAGGCTGAGTGACAAGGCACTTTTCTTTGTAGGCAACGTCTACTCCGTACGACTGTTTTTCTTTTTTTGAGGTGTCATCGATGAAAGCCTGGATGTGTGTGCCTGTGATCGTGTTGGCCCTGGCCGGTTGTGCCGGGAAGACCGCGTACCGCGACAGCTGTGGCACGCAACTGGATGCCGCCTGGCACGAACTCGACCTGGCCAAGGCCGAAGGTTTTGCCGGCACCGTGAGTTACTCCAAGGCCCTGTCCCTATTGACCGGTGCCAAGACCCAGCAGCAATTCGAAGCGTTTGAAGGCTGTTCCAACAAGGCCGAAAAAGCGCGGTTTTACATTCGCGAGTCACGCGCCGGGCGTTAATTATCGCGTAGCAGCGTGTAGGGTTTTTCAACGTCAGGGGAGAAAGGGATGTCAGCTTTGGTCGATCAGTTAGTCGCTCAGGTCATTGGCCTGGAAGTAGGGATACTGAGCTGCCAGGCTCGCCTCGCCGCCGTCACCGACGATGAAGCGTTGCACGACCTGCGCACCACCGTGCGACGCCTGCGCAGTTTGCTGCGCCCCTTGCGCGGGCTGCCGGGTGTCGAGCAACTTGAATTGGCCGCCAGCACGGTCGGCCAGTTGACCACACCTTTGCGCGACCGTGAGGTGCTGGCGGCGTACCTGCACCAACACGGCTATCACGAGGCTGCCGACAGCCGGCTGCGCCTGCAACCCGTGGCTTATCGCCAAGTGGCGCAAAGCGCGGAAGTGGTGCATCTGCTGCTCATCCTCGATGCCTTCCCGCGTTTCATTCGCGCCTCTCAGCACCAGAAATTGTTGAAGGGCATGCGTTCGCGCATCGAGAAACGCCTGGCCAAGCAATGGCAGAAGCTCGATGAAGCGCTCCAAGACCCGAGCCACGATCGCCACCGCCTGCGCTTGCTGATCAAGCGCGTGCGGTACGCCGCCGAGGCGTATCCCGAACTCGACAAACTTTCCGATGATGCCTTGTCGCACCTGAAAAAGGCCCAGGGCGCCTTGGGCGATTGGCATGACTGCTGGCAGTGGCTGGCTCAAGCCGAGCACCAGGCAGATTTGCAACCTTGTGTCGCGGTATGGCATCGCACCATGGCAGACGCCGAAGGGCAGGCGGATAGAGTGCTGGAAAAGCTTGCCAAGCATTGTTTCTAAAACGGTCCGGCTTTTGGCCGGAATGGGCGCTGTACCTTGCCCGTCCAATGGTTAAGCTCCCGGCAACTGTTTTCTTGATGTGAGGTTGCCATGCGCTTCTGTGATTTGCTCGACGCCGCCCGTAGCAACCCGCTGGATGTCACTATCCCCTCCGAATGGGCTCAGGGTCGCGCAACCTTCGGTGGACTGGTGGCCGCGCTGCAATACGAAGCCTTGCGTGCTCACGTGCCGCAAGGTCGGCCCTTGCGCTCGCTGGCAGTCACTTTTGTAGGCCCGGTTACTCCGGATGTACCTGCCAGTTACCAGGTAGAGGTGCTGCGCGAAGGCAAAGCCGTCAGCCAGTTGCTTGGCCGTGTAGTGCAAATCGGTGAAGTCGCGACACTGGTGCAGGCCAGTTTTGGCGCGTCCCGTGAGTCAGAAATTGAAGTCGCCAGCGAAGCGCCGCCGACGTTCAAACACTGGGATGAGTGCCAGGAGTTACCCTACATCAAGGGCGTCACGCCTGAATTCATGAAACACGTGGCGATGCGCTGGAGCGTCGGCGGGCTGCCGTTCACCGGCAACAAGTCCCGCGACATGGGCGGCTGGGTTCGGTTGCGTGGCGATGTGAAAGAAGAACCGCTGACCGAGGCGCATATCCTTGCACTCGTCGACGCCTGGCCCCCGGCTTTGCTGCCACACCTGAAAAAGCCTGCTCCGGGCAGCACACTGACGTGGACCATCGAATTCATTCAACCGCTGCAAAACCTGACCACCCTCGACTGGTGCCAGTACTACGTCAATATCGAACACGCCCGCGACGGCTACGGCCACGCCGCCGCTGCACTCTGGAGCCCGACCGGCGAACTGATCGCCATCAGCCGCCAGACCGTCGTGGTCTTCGCCTGACGCTTAGCGTCGATGGCGCTGGCTCGAGGATTGGCGTAGACCACTGCTCACTGCATTGGGCGCAAAGATCACCAACTGCTAGACCACCAGACGCTGCACAGCATTTTTGCGATCACTAGACGGCTCACTGGCTTGTGCTTCCAGGCGTTGGCCCTGACGCTTGAGTGCCGCGCCAGCAAAGATACCGACGATGCCTACGGCGACACTCGCCAGGCTCAAGCTGAACACACCGGAGATAATCAACAGAAACCCGATGATGAACAGCGGCACTGCGATCAACTGCAGCGCGAGGTTAGTCGGGTGCTGGTGGTTGTGTGGGTAGTTGCGCCATTGCCAGGCGGGGTGATTGGGGTGACGTTTGCCCATGATGGTTAATCCTCTGTCCGTTGAAAGTCTATGGGCAGAGTTTAGGTGTGAGGGGGTGGGGCGGCGAATTGAGGTTGGCTATGGGGGTCATAGAAGCGAATACCTGAAATCTGGAAAGGCCTTCTCCGCTGGAGTTAATGTTAGGTACTCTCGACCGCGCTAACTATGAATGTAGTCGTACACTCCTTCTTTGTCGATTCTTCTGATTTTTAAATTAGCGATTGCGTTATCTAATATTTTTTTTTGATTGGACTGGCATATAAGCTGAGCAACACCGTGCGTTTCAGTATCGTAAAATCTAAAGGTTAGTCTTTCGCTGTCTTTAAGTATTAATTTGAAATCGTCGGTCGTGGATAGGTAGTTTAAATGACTTAGTCTCTGCCATAATTGCTCTGGTTGGTCGTCTTCTTTTAGCATTAAAGTCGCCGATCTAAGGTAGTCAGTGAGTTTGGCAGGATCTATGTGCTTAGGGTCACGGTTTAAATGTTCAATGCCAGAATATACCAAGGTTTTTTCATTTTTTTTGAATATGTCTTTAGGCCCAAGATTTTTCGAAAAACGCTTTAAGGTAAGATACTCTTGGGTCTTGCTGTATTGAGGGGAGCCGGTGGAGTACCACGTTACTATTACTGGCCAACCATAGGTCAACGAAGAAGCAAGTTCGCGCCATGTTTTCCATACGCTTTCAAAATCTTGGTTTAGCAGCGATATTGTGACGTATTCTTGCTCTTTTTCAGGATTCAACTGATCCCATGGGTTTATGCCGACTTCTTGTATGAATACTGTGTCCATTACTCATCTCTTAAAGTAGGTGTGAGAGTCATCGCCGATGACTAACGGAACTTTTATACGCTCAATATTTTTGGTTTCAGTATTAAAGTGAGGGGCGTGATTGCCTTTTTTGTGACCTAGGGAATGCTCATGAATTTTAACAGTTCTATCTTGTAGTTCAAATACATAGACTCTTCCTTGAATGTAGCGATCTTGGTCTGTAATCGGTTCTCGGTAGACACGTTTCGGATGCTGAGTCTTAGGAACCCCTCCAATTAATTTTGCCCTTTTGAATGCACTGGTCCTTGATAGCTCGCTTTCTGCACCTTTGGGCGCCTCTACCTCTCCTTCATTGGCTCGGGCATTGGCCGTGGGGTCTTCAGCGCGGCTCGCGGGTTTACAGCCATTTCCACCAGGACATGTGTTTAGGCCCAGCGGATCTACCCAACCCGTGGGGTTGGGTACGTATTGGTATGCGTTGATCCCACCCGCAAGCTTCACCGGGTCTGGCGTCAGGTAGCGACCAATATCCGGATTGTAGTACCGATGGCGGTTGTAGTGCAGGCCGCTTTCCGGGTCGAAGTATTGGCCCTGAAAGCGCAGCGGGTTGTCGATTTCGCCTACGTCCAGCCGACTGATTTTGCCGTATGCCTTGTAATGCGCGGACCAGACGATTTCGCCGTTGGGATCGGTGAGTTCCTGCGGGGTGCCGAGGTGGTCGAGTTGGTAGTGGTAGGGCTTGGTTTCTTTTGGGCCAAAGCCTTCCAGCATTGCCAGCGGGCGAAAGCTGTCGGGTTCGTAGATGAAGCT
>NZ_JAUTYR010000130.1:0-593 GCF_041946035.1 Pseudomonas sp. AMR01 | reverse complement strand
ATGGCCGTCGAAAGCGATGAGCTTGCCATCCAACACGCTCGTCACCTCATAGACCCCATCGGCCATCAGAAAACCCCGGTCAAAAATCGAGACCTTGGCCTGATCCTCGGGCAGGTATTCGCCGTTTACATAGACAGTTCGCATGGTCACCCCCAAAGCGCAGCGACGGGGGGGTGCACGCCCGCGCCGTCGAATTTCAAAGCATTGTCGCGGTCTTCTGCCAGAAGCAGCGGGCCGTCAAGGTCCACGACTTTCGCGCCTTGCGCCACCAGCGTCGCCGGAGCCATCGCCAGCGACGAGCCGACCATGCAGCCGACCATGACGTCAAACCCTTCGGCCCGCGCCGCATCGCGCAACGCCAGCGCTTCGGTCAGCCCGCCGGTCTTGTCGAGCTTGATGTTCACCACATCGTATTTGCCCTTGAGACCGGACAGGCTTTTGCGGTCATGGCAGCTCTCATCCGCACAGACGGGCACGGGCCGGTCCATGCCCAAAAGCGCATGGTCCTCACCTGCGGGTAGGGGTTGTTCGACCAGTGTCACACCAAGACGAACCAGATGTGGCGCGAGGTCGGCGTAAATCTCTGCCGACCA
>NZ_JAUTYR010000129.1:0-593 GCF_041946035.1 Pseudomonas sp. AMR01 | reverse complement strand
CGAAAATTCATTATGGAAACCTAAAGACATCTACCTCGAAACAACCATCCGGCTGCCCACCCAGTGATGAAACCGCCAAGATGGGTCTCCCAAGCCAAGTTCCCATCCATCGCCCAATACATAACCAGGTTAATCGTGACTAAAAGCGCGATCACCCGCAGCACCGGGCCGAGCGCCTCACGGGCTAAGCGGCGGGCCGTATATTCCCAAGCGACTACTATGCCGGCGAGCCCAAAGAGCGCGCCTGACGCGCCCACCATGGGCTGTACCGCCGCGGACAGTAAAGCAAAGCCCGCAGCGCCGCCCAAAAGTACCAAGGCATAGATCACCACGAAACATAGATGTCCAACCCGTTCGAGCACCATCGGCCCTAGAGAAACAAGCGTAATCATATTAACCAGTAGATGGGTAAAGCCACCGTGCAAAAAACCATAGCTGGCAAACATGGCTACAGGCTGGGCCGCGTAGTTGGGACGCCACGTCCCTAAAAGTCCCCGCCAAAACCCGCCGTATTCATAGGCTAGGGCGCGCCAACGAGGGGACCCCCAGACCCCGTGATCTGCACCTTGCAGCACTAACTCGGTCGTCACACA
>NZ_JAUTYR010000128.1:0-595 GCF_041946035.1 Pseudomonas sp. AMR01 | reverse complement strand
ATGCAAATGGAGAGCCCAGTATGCTCTGGAAGGATTTTGTAAACGGCGCAGAAGGGATTACCGGTTGGGTAGATGCCAACACTCCTTGTCTTCCTGCAGAGATGTTCCCACAGGTTAATATTCCATTGTCTCCTGGTGATTTAGCAGAGCCGTGTAACCAGATCATAAATACCCTGAGTGAAACTTATGCCTGGGATGGTTATAACCGGTACCTGGCCACCCTTAAAGATGAATTTATTGCAGCTTATAGTGAAGCAGCCATGGAGAATGCCGGGGAGGTATTTACCATGCAATATCCGGACAAAGAATATCAATACACCCTCTACTATTATGACCAGGCAGGAAACCTAATTCAAACCGTTCCCCCTCAGGGAGTACATCGCTTAGGAGATGGCCTGGATGTCCAGCAAAAAGATGCTTTAAATACCGCTATAGATCTTGATATTGCTCAAAATACCCAGACCACAATGCTGCCTGTGCATGATATGAAAACCCAGTATCGTTACAACTCTTTAAATCAATTGGTGTGGCAGAGTACTCCTGATGGCGGGGAAACATATTTTGCCTACGATAAGCTGGGTAGGATTATTGCCTC
>NZ_JAUTYR010000127.1:0-600 GCF_041946035.1 Pseudomonas sp. AMR01 | reverse complement strand
CCGACAGGCGTCGGCAAGACCGAGGTGACACGCCAGCTGTCCCGCATACTGGGCGTGGAACTGGTGCGTTTCGACATGTCCGAGTACATGGAGCGGCATACCGTCAGCCGCCTGATCGGCGCGCCTCCGGGCTACGTCGGTTACGATCAGGGCGGGCTGCTGACCGATGCGGTGATCAAGCATCCGCATGCGGTGGTGCTGCTCGATGAGCTCGCGAAGGCGCATCCGGACGTGTTCAACCTGCTGCTGCAGGTGATGGACAACGGCACGCTGACCGACAACAACGGCCGCAAGGCGGATTTCCGCAATGTGATCCTGGTGATGACCACCAACGCCGGGGTGCGGGAAACCGAACGCAAGTCGATTGGTCTGGTGCACCAGGACAACAGCACCGACGCGATGGAAGAGATCAAGAAGGTGTTTACGCCGGAGTTCCGCAACCGTCTGGATAACATCATCTGGTTCAACCATCTGTCTACCGAGGTGATCCAGCAGGTGGTCGACAAGTTTATCGTCGAACTGCAGGCGCAACTGGATGCGAAGGGGGTCTCGCTGGAAGTGAGCGACGAAGCGCGCGATTGGCTGTCGGTGAAGGGTTAC